>JAJXYM010000423.1 GCA_021780585.1 Deltaproteobacteria bacterium | reverse complement strand
AGCAATAATTCGGGTTTTCATTTTCATCACTTCCGTATTCGCCGCCGCCTTGCACGCCGCCGGCGGGCTGTTCGATGGAATTCAGCCGGACGATTCCGTCCGACGCGCTCCAGCGCCCATGTCGTAGGAGTGACGAATCAAAGCTGTCGGATACAGAAGAACTCGGCTCTCAGCTTTACCAGTGCGAACCGGGGCGCGGAGACGGCGCCGTCAGCGATTCTCTCGCGCGGGCCTTGCCGCAACGGCGTGAGCCGGATGCGCAACTGAGTCGGCCGGCGCAACGGGGTCGCGCCGCCGCTCGGCAGCGCCTTGTAAGCTTCGACCGCGAGCGGGGCGCAGCACTCGCTGGCGCATCCGGACGCGCGCGCCGGGCAGGCGCCGCTACAGCATAGCGACCGCGCCGTACTGGCCGCGCCGGTCCCGCCGCCGACGGCGATAGCCAGCATCAGCGTAAACATCGCAAGTCGCGCCAACGCCGCCTTCATGGAAAAAACGCTAACACCGCCTCGGCGTTACGACAATCAAATGGTTATCGCCGGAACCGCGCCGAATGAATCGCAATTTGTATTTCGCCGGCGGACCGCCGCGCGTCGCGGTCAGACGTTCAGGAAGATCTCGCGCGTCTTGGGGTCGCTCAGCCGCGTCACGGACGTCACCCGGTCGCTGAATTGCGCCAGCGTCGAAGTCTCGCTCGAACCGAGATCGACCAGCACCGCGTAGATTGAAAACTCCAGCTCTTCCTTGCGCCGGCGCAATTCCGCAAGCCATTCCGGCGCCACCGCGCATTCGCCGTCGGTAATTATCACGATATCGGCGCGTTTCAGTTTGCGTTGCGCGATCAGCGTGACGGCGGCGTCGAGCGGAGCCTGAAAATCGGTGCCGCCGCCGGGAAAATATTCGGCCATCTCGAGCACCTTGGGCAATTCCGGCTGATAGCGGCGCTCGCGATTCAGGTCGAGCACCTTGAGCGTCTCCGCGCCCGAGGCGAACAGCACGGCGCGGAACAGGCGGCGCTGGCGGCGCGCGATATCCATCAGCGTGAGACTGACCGCCTTGGCCCACAATTCCTTGTCGCCCTGCATCGAGGAGCTGACGTCGATACATACGACCATCGGGCCTTTGCCCTTCTGTTCGTCCTCGCGCAGCCGATATTGCAACAGTTCGCCCTCGAGCAGGCGGCGGCGGAAATCACGCACCAGCACGGGATGATGCAAGGCGATCAGCTCCGACGGAATCAGCCGGCCGACCTCGCCCCCGCGTTCGACGTCGTAGGCCTCGGCGGCGCCGCGATCGAGCGTGCGCCGGCGCAGCGCGCGGGCCTCCTGCTTGAGCCGGCCGACGAGGCGGGCCAGTTCGCCGAGCCGGCGATTTCGCGCCAGCCGTTTGCCCAATTCGAGCCGTTCGCCCGCCGATATCCGGCCGCCCTGGCCGAATTCGCGGCTGAAATCGTGGCTGTCCTGAACCACGCGATCGATCTCGTCGGCCAGCCGCGCGGCGCTCAGTTCGATTCGTCTCAGTTCGCCGCGATCGGCATGGCGCAACTGGTCCTCGGCGATCCGCGCCTTCTGATTCAGACGCGCTTCGGCGACCCGGGCGGCGCGTTCGGCGGCGGCGCGCAGTTCGGCGATTTTTCGGGCGATCGCGCCGTCGTCTTTCGACTCCGCCGGCGCGCCGGGTTCGGCGGCTTCGGGCGGTTGTTCATGCGCCATTTCGATCGCGTTCCTGAGCGCGGCGGCGCGATCCGCCAGCTCCCGCTCCTGATGCTCGAGGTCCCACAGATCGAGCAGCTCGCGGCGATTAATCAGCTTCTCCGCGCGCAGCATCTCGAGCGCCTGCTCGCCGATCACGATCGCGCCCAGGACCGCCTTGTCCTCTTCGAGCAGCGTCCGCTCTTTGAGCATCGCGAAGGCGGGCGAGGGGATTAGTTGTTCGAGGATCGCGCGGTTAAGGATCGCGCTGCGCCGCACCGCGTCGGGCTTGAGCCAGACCAGGTTGTACTTGAAGAGCGCGCAGAACAGATCCTGCAGCAGGACGCCGAAATGCGGCGCGAGCCGCTCGCCGGCGTCGGCGAGCGCGCGAATCGAATCGGCGCGCGCGCCCAGTTCGGTCCAGGCGCGCCGGTCGTAGCGGTCGCTTTCGATCCATGACGCGTTTTCGGCGACCGTCGGGATATAGGGCGGACGGGATTTTTTCGTCGCTTTGCGCCGCGAAGCCATCGCCGGATTGCGCGAATTCACGCCCGAGACGGAGCGCGTGTCGCCGCCCATTCAGGCTAGCAAGCCGGCGCGCGGCGCGACAGGGCGGGCGATCGTTGGCGTCCCGGATTACGCTGGCGCGGCGCGGATCGACCGGGCGATCGCGACGGGGCGCTTGCGAAATTCTCTCGCGGCGGACAGATTTTCCGGCGATGCATCCGATTTTTTGGCGCTTACGATTTGCCGGCTGGCGGCCCGCACGGGAAGCGGTGCGTGATTTCATTCTGGCGCGGATGCCGCGCGGGGGCGTGGTCGCCGAAATCGGCGTTGACCTGGGCGATTTCTCGGCCCGAATCATGGCGATCAATCGGCCGCGCGTGCTGCATTTGATCGATCCATGGACGGCGGCCGGCGGCGAATATGGCCAATACGCCGGCGCCGGAACCGAGTCGCAAGCGGCGGCGGCGCGCGCCCTCGCCATGACCGACCGCTACGATTTCGTGCGCCGGCGCTTCGCCGATCAGATCGCGCGTGGCCGCGCGATCATCCATCGCGCCGATTCGCAGTCGGCCGCCGCCGCGTTCGCCGATTCAAGTCTCGATTGGGTCTATATCGACGGCAATCATTCCTACGCATATGTCAAGGCGGATCTCGAAACCTATCTTCGCAAGGTTAAGCCGGGCGGCTATCTGGTCTGCGACGATTACCATTACGCGGGCTTCTGGAAGGACGGCGTGACGCGCGCGGTGGACGAATTCGTGGCGGCCGCTCCGGTCCGGCCGATCTTCAAGCGCCGCTCGCAGTTCGTGATGCGCAAATTATGATTGGCGGCTGCCGACGCCATCGCTGAAAGTCTCGAATCGGTAGCGCGAGACGCGCGCCGTTTAACGCCCCGGCGGGTCCGTTAAGGAAGCTCCGCACAAATCAGATTGTCATTCTGAACGGAGTCTGCGCAGCGAAGAATCCCGGGATTCTTCGCTGCGCTCAGAATGACAGGATGGACCTTGTGCGGAGCTTCCCTAATGGGCGGCGGGCTGAGGCGCCGCGGCCGGAGGTCAGCCGGCGTATGCGGACGCCTCGTCGCGCAGCAGTTGCGCGACCTCGTTCTGGAAGGGAAAGCTCAGCGGCGCGTAAGCGCACAGCGGATCCTCCTCCAATACGTCGCCGGTCATCGCATAGGCGCGTGAGCGCGAACCGCCGCATACGGGCGCAAATTCGCATCGGCCGCATCGCCCGCGCAACAGCGCCGGATCGCGGAGCTGGTTGAAAAGCCGGCTCGAACGATAAATCTCGCCCAACCCGATCGTGCGCAGGTTGCCCGCCGGGATCGGCAGGAAGCCGCTCGGATGCACGTCGCCGGTATGGGAGACGAAGACGAAGCCGCGGCCGGCGTTGACGTCCATCGGGGTGCGCCGGGTGGTGTCGCGCGCCGGGACCCGACCCAGGCGGGCGTTAAGCTCACCGTAAAGCCGTCCAAGCTTCAAGACGCCCTCCGGCGCGACGCCGAGCCTTTGCAGCACGGTCCGCTGCACCACGACGCGCTTGTAATGATGGCCCTCGGTGGTTTTGGCCGGCATCGCCCTCCCAACGTCATAGACGAAGTTCATGACGTTCTCGCACTCCTCGGCCGAGAGCTGCGCAAGCGCGGTTCCACGCCCGACGGGGACGAGGAAAAAGACGCTCCAGGTGAGCGCGCCGCGCTCGAGCACCATCCGCGCGATCGCCGGCAGGTCCCATAGATTGAGCCGGGCGGCCGTGGTGTTGACCTGGACCTTGAGGCCGCATTCCAGCGCCGCGTCCCAGGCCCTCAGCGTTCGCTCATAAACGCCCGCGATGCCGCGAAAGGCGTCGTGGACGGGAGCGCTCGCGCCATCGACGCTCAGCGAAATCGCCTTGACTCCGGCGGCGTGAAGTTCGCGCAGGCGCTCGCTGGTCAGCCGCGGCGTCGCCGACGGCGACAGCGCCACGGGGATGTGGCGCGAACTCGCGTACGCAACCAGTTCGCGCAGGTCGGGACGCTGGAGCGGGTCTCCGCCCGTCAATATCAGGATTGGCGACGGCCGCCCGAAGGCCGCCACCTGATCGATCAGGCTCCGACCCTCCGCGGTGGTTAATTCGGCCGGATTTCGCGACGGAATCGCCTCGGCGCGGCAATGCGCGCAAGCCAGGTCACAGGCCCGCGTGACCTCCCAGATTACGATAAAGGGGCGATCGGAGAGGCTGAATTTGGGATGCCGGATCGTGTGAAAATGCGCAGTTGGTGAAAGCGCGGTCATGCGAACAGATTAGACCCGAATTTCGATTTTGTCCGGAATTTCGATCGGGGCGCCGGAAGCTTCAGGCCGTCACGACCGCCTGCGCCGGGGTTCCCGCCGGCTCCGCTTGATCGAGCGCGGCGGCGGCGATCGTGGCGGGCGCTTGAACCGAAGGGCGCTTGCGTAACAATAATGTAATCAACCGGCGCGCGCGCATCGGATGTAACTGCGGAGGGATCAGGCCGCGAACCGCGCGCGGGTCGGCTGGACCAGACGGCGATGGCGGATGGCGAAGGAAACAGCGGTCTGACGCGGCGCCAGCATGGGTTGCTGCTGGCGGCCTTGCAGGAATTTATCGCGACCGCCGAACCGGTCGGCTCGCAGCAGCTCGTCGCGCGCCATCCGCTCGGCGTGCGCGCCGCGATGGTGCGCAATCTGATGGCGGAGCTGGAAGACGCCGGCTATCTCCTGCAGCCGCATACGTCGGCCGGCCGAATCCCGACCGAAAAAGCCTTCCGCTATTACGTTGACCAGTTGATTCCGCCGCCGCCGCTCGCCTATCAGGACCGCACCCAAATCGAACTGCACTATTCCGTTCCGGCCGGCGGCACTACCGAGATCATCCGCGACACCTCGCGCCTGCTCGCCCTGATGACGGGTCAGGCCGCGCTGGTTACGGCGCCGCGGCTGGAGGCCGCGCGGCTCGAGCGCGTGACGTTTATCCGGATGCGCGAGCGGGAAGTGCTGGCGGTGTTCGTCGCCGCCGCCGGCGGCGTCCATCATCGGCTGATCGACACGGATACCGACCATGCCCAGGACGAACTTGAGCGGATGGCCGCCTATCTGAACGAATCACTCAGCGGCCGGACGCTCGAACAGGCCCGCGTCTGGATCGAGGAACGGCTGAGCGAAGAGCGGGCGAACTACGATCGCTTCGTGCGTGACGCTCTGATGTTGGGCGGCGCGATCGCGCGGCAATGGCTCCCGGCCGAGGTTTACGTCGACGGCAGCAGCAAGGTCGCCGAGCAGCCGGAATTCGCCGACGCCGCGCGGATGCGCGAGTTGCTGCGCGCGCTGGAAGACAAATCCGCCCTGCTGGATCTGCTCGAGCGCACCCTGACCGGAGAACGGCGCACGATGGTTTCGATCGGGTCGGAGAGTTTCGACGGACGGCTGGCCGGTTTCAGCGTGGTCGCCGCGCCCTACGCCAGCGGCGCGATGCCGCTGGGGAGCGTCGCGATCGTCGGTCCGGTGCGGATGGACTACGAGCGGGTGATTCCGCTGGTCGATTACATGGCGCGCCGGCTGTCGCGCGTGCTGGCGGATTAGCGGCGGCGAGCGTTGCGCCAACGGCGCCGGCCAGCGTCGCGCGGCGTCTTGACCCGGACCGGACCTCGGGACCTTCCGAATATATGGCTAGCGGCGGGCGACTCGCGTATATCGATCCGCGGGGAGGAGACCCGCATGAAATCGATTACCCTCGCGATCGCGGTCGCTATCGCCGCGACGGTCGCCGCGCCCGGCGCGGCCCACGCGATCCTGCTCAATTGTCCGCAAGTGGTTCGGGTCAAGGCGGTCGATCCGCCCTATCCGTGGGAGCCTGAGCCCAGCGACACGGCGGTGCTTCACTTCGCCGAGGCCTCGTACAGTTGTGCGAACGGAACCTGCACGCTGAGTTGCTCGTATTCGACGCCGGGCAGCTTCTACACCCTGCTCAAGCTGAAGGTCCCGCCGGGAACCTGCCATTACACCAACGAGGGCAATAGCTTCGAATGCACGGCCCTGCCGCCGCGCAAAAGGAATCAACGGTGAAGTGAAATAATCGCCGCCGGAAAGGCGTGGCGCCGTCGCCCGCGGCCGCAGCCGGGCGAGGGCGCGCGTCGCGCGGAGGAAAATTGTCATGAGCCTCTTGGCGGTCACGCGGATGATGCTTAACTTCTATCCGGATGGACTTCTCACAGATGCATAAGCAACCCAAGCCGACGGAGCACGAACCTCGGGAAGCGGAGACGCCGGGCGCGGCGGGCGGGGCCCCGGCCGGCGGCGAAATCGAGCGGCTCGCCGCGGCGCTGGCCGAAAAGGACCAGGAGCTCGCCGAACTCAAGGATAAATATCTGCGCGTGCTGGCCGACGCCGAAAACGCGCGCAAGCGAATCCGCCAGCAGAGCGAGGATTCGGTCCGGATCCAGCGCGAGAATTTCCTGCGTGACCTGCTGCCGGTCGCGGATAATCTCGAACGCGCGGTCGAGGCGGCGCGCGGCGGCGGCGACAGTCAGTCGATCGTCGCGGGAATCGAGATGGTCCTGCGGTCGGTGCTCGATTTTCTCAAAGGGCATGGCGTGACCCAGATCAATGCGGTCGGTCAGCCGTTTGATCCGCAGATGCATGAGGCGGTCGATCAGGCCGCCAGCGCGGCGCATCCGCCGAACACCGTTATCAGCGAGCACCATCGGGGCTACCAGATTGGCGACCGGATGCTGCGGCCGGCGCGGGTGACGGTCGCCCGGCGGATCGACGGCGGCGCCGAGCGGAATGACAGTCCCGGCGGCGGCGAGGGACGTTGAAAATCGCTGGAACGTGGTTATCGATTTGATTATCGAGGTTCTTTGAACAATGGCCAAAGTTATCGGAATAGATTTGGGCACGACCAATAGCTGCGTCGCGATCATGGAGGGCGGCGATCCGGTGGTGATCGCCAACTCCGAGGGCGCGCGCACGACGCCGTCGGTCGTCGCCTTTACCGATTCGAATGAACGTCTGGTGGGGCAGATCGCCAAACGCCAGGCGATTACCAACCCGACCAATACGGTCTTCGCGATCAAGCGCCTGATGGGCCGCCGCTACGACGATGCGGAGGTGCAGCGCGCGGCGAAGATCCTGCCGTACAAGGTGGTCAAGAACGACGACGGCGCGGCGTGGGTCGAAATCCGCGACAAGCGCTACAGTCCGCCCGAAATTTCCGCCTTCGTGCTGCAAAAGATGAAGCAGACGGCGGAGGATTATCTCGGCGAGAAGGTGACCGAGGCGGTGATCACCGTTCCGGCCTACTTCAACGACAGTCAGCGTCAGGCGACCAAGGACGCCGGGCGGATCGCCGGCCTCAACGTCCTGCGGATCATCAACGAGCCGACGGCGGCGTCGCTGGCGTATGGCCTCGACAAGAAAAAGGACGAAAAGATCGCGGTCTTCGATCTTGGCGGCGGCACCTTCGATATCTCGATCCTGGAGCTGGGCGAGGGCGTCTTCGAGGTCAAGGCGACCAACGGCGACACCTTCCTTGGCGGCGAGGATTTCGACCAGCGGATTATCGACTATCTGGCCGACGAGTTCCGCAAGGATCAGGGCATCGACCTGCGTAACGACCGGATGGCGTTGCAGCGGCTCAAGGAAGCCGCGGAAAAGGCCAAGTGCGAGCTTTCCACCGTGATGGAGACGGATATCAATCTACCGTTCATCACGGCCGACCAATCCGGCCCCAAGCATCTCAATATGAAGCTGACGCGGGCCAAGCTGGAAGCGCTTTGCGCCGATCTGCTCGAACGGCTGAACGCCCCCTGCCTGACCGCGCTCAAGGACGCCGGCCTGCGCCCCAGCGATATCAACGAGGTCGTGCTGGTGGGCGGGATGACGCGGATGCCGTCGGTCCAGGAGCGGGTCAAGAAGCTGTTCGGCCGCGAAGGCCATAAGGGCGTCAATCCGGACGAGGTGGTGGCGATCGGCGCGGCGATTCAGGCCGGCGTGCTCAAGGGCGAGGTCAAGGACGTTCTGCTGCTGGACGTGACGCCGCTGTCGCTGGGAATCGAGACGCTGGGCGGCGTGTTCACCAAGCTGATCGACAAGAACACGACGATTCCGACGCGCAAGGGTCAGGTCTTCTCGACCGCGCAGGATAATCAGACGGCGGTGACGATCCGGGTCTTTCAGGGCGAACGCGAGATGGCGGCCGACAACAAGCTGCTCGGCCAGTTCGACCTGATTGGGATTCCGCCGGCGCCGCGCGGCCTGCCGCAGGTCGAGGTGACGTTCGATATCGACGCCAACGGTATCGTCAACGTCCATGCCAAGGATCTCGGCACCAACAAGGAACAGTCGATTCGGATCACGGCGTCCTCGGGGCTTAACGAGGAAGAGATCAAGCGGATGGTGGGCGAGGCCGAACAGCACGCCGCCGACGACAAGCAGCGGCGGGCGTTGGCCGAGGCCCACAACAAGCTCGATAGCCTGATCTACACGACCGAGAAGACCCTGGCCGAGCATGGCGCGCAATTGGACGAGGCCGCGCGCAAATCGGTGGAAGAGGCGATCGCCGTCGCCAAGGGCAAGCTCGAAGCGAAGGACGCCGACGAGCTGAATCGCGCCGCCGAGACGTTGCAGAGCGCGTCGCATAAGCTGGCCGAGGCGATGTACAGCAAGACCCGGCAGCAGGGCGCGCAGGCGGAAGCGCCGGGCGCGGCCGGCGGCGACGGTCATGGCGCGGCGGAAGGCGCGGCCGGCGGCGAAAAGAAAGAGGACGTGGTCGACGCCGATTTCAAGGAAGTGAAGTGAGCGGCGCAAACCGATCAAATGGCGGGTTAAAGCCCGATTTCAGTGCGCGGACGCTTACTTCCGGCGCTGAACTCGATTAGGATTATTGCGCGATGCCCGCCGCGAAAAAGCGCGACTACTACGAAGTGCTCGGAATCGGGCGTGGCGCCGGCGAGGACGAGATCAAAAAGTCCTACCGGCGCCTCGCCGTGCAGTTCCATCCGGACCGCAATCCGGGCGACAAACAGGCTGAAGAAAACTTCAAAGAGATAAACGAAGCCTATCAGGTCCTGTCTGATCCGGAGAAGCGGGCGCAATACGACCGGTTCGGACACGCCGCCTTTCAGGGCCAGCAAGGTCCGGGCGGTTTCGGCGGCTTCGACTTCACGCAGGGCTTCGAGGAAGTCTTTTCGGACATTTTCGGAGATTTCTTTGGCACCGGGCGCGGTCGTTCGCGATCGCGCAGCCGGCGCGGCGACGATCTGCGCTACGACCTTGAAGTGGAATTCGAAGAGGCCGCGCGCGGCGCCGAAAAGGTAATCAAGTTCCAGCGGCTGACCGCATGCGAGGCGTGCCACGGCACGCGCGCGCGCGGCGGCGGCGAAGGCGTCCAGACCTGCCCCAATTGCCGCGGGGCGGGCCAGGTGCGCACGCAGCAGGGCTTTTTCTCGATCGCGACGACCTGCGGGCAATGCCGCGGCGAGGGCACGATTATCGCCGACCCGTGCGTCAAATGTCAGGGCCAGGGGCGGGTGCGCAAGGCGGTGTCGCTGTCGGTGCGGATTCCGCCCGGTGTGGACAATGGATCGCGGCTGAAGCTGCGCAACGAGGGCGAGGCCGGCTTCGGCGGCGGTCCAAGCGGCGACCTTTACGTGGTGGTCCACGTCAAGGAGCATGCGCTGTTCGTGCGCCAGGACAACGACGTCGTAATCGAGGCCCCGATCAGCTTCCCGCAGGCGGCGCTCGGCTCCGAAATCGAAGTGCCGACGCTCGACGGCAAAATCAAGCTCAAGATTCCCGCCGGGACGCAATCGGGCAAAGTGTTCCGCCTCAAGGGCAAAGGTTTCGTCGATTTGCATGGCTACGGCCGCGGCGACCATCTGGTGCGGATCGTGGTCGAAACGCCGCGCCGGCTGAGCGGTCGGCAGCGCGAATTGCTCGAGGAATTCGCGCGCGCTTCGGGCGAAGACGTGAACCATCCGATGGCCAAGGGCTTCGTCGACAAACTCAAGGAGATGTTCGGCTAGAAGCCCGGACCTCGCGCCGCGCGGTCGCGGCGGACATTGCTCTGGTTGGATTGCGGCGCGTCGTTATCGGCGCGCTTTTTCTTTTCTCGCGGGGATGCAAAAGCATCACGCGCGCAAGCACTTCAGCGATCGCCGCGGACTTGACGCGGGACCATGCGTGGTTATCTTCCGACTAGCGCGGCCGCGTGAAAAATCTCTCGAAGAGGAGGCTTGCAATGGCGCTGATTCGTTGGGAGCAATTCGATCCGGTCGGCAGCCTGCTGGCGCTGCAGGATGAGCTCGGGCGCGTCCTGCGCAATCCGGGATTCAATCTGGGAATTTCGGGCTATGGCGCCTATCCGCCGATCAATATTTTTGAGGACAGTGAAGGGATGGTGATCATCGCCGAATTGCCCGGCGTCGATCCCGCGAGCGTGAATCTCACGCTGCAGTCGAACACGTTGACGCTGAGCGGCGGCCGGCCGCGGGGCGACGCGGGCGAGGGCGGCGCGTACCATCGGCGCGAGCGCGATTTCGGCGAATTTTCCCGCTCGATCAAGCTGCCCGAGGGACTGGATATGGCCAACGCGAACGCCCGCTACGAGGCCGGCGTGCTGATCGTGCGGATCGCCAAGGCGCCGGAAGCGAAGCCGCGCCAAATCGCGGTGCAGTCAGCCTGACGCCAACACCGAAGCCACGAAGGGAGGTCACGCCAATGACGCCGGAACCGGAACTTGCCACGCGCGAGAAGCAAGAGGTGCAGGGCACGGAAAAAACGCGGCCGGGCCGCTATTTCGTGCCGAACGTGGATATTCGCGAGGACGAAAACGGGCTCAAGCTGTGGGCCGATATGCCCGGTGTGTCGGAGAAGGACGTCGAGGTGTCGCTCAAGGACGGCGTGCTGACGCTGATCGGCGCGGTCTCGCCGGCGCCCTACGACAAGCTCACGCCGCTCTATACCGAGTACAACGTGGGCAACTACTTCCGCCAGTTCGAACTCAACGAGGTGATCGACGAAGCGCAGATCAAGGCGCGGATGCGCAACGGGGTGCTCGAAGTCGAACTGCCCAAGCGCGCGCAAGCGCGGCCCCGCCGGATCGAGGTGAGCGCCGGCTGAGCCGGTTGACGCCGGGCGGGAGACGCCGTTACCGAGCTGTGCGCGACGGCTACCGGATCGTGCCGGGCGAGGGCGCGATTGGAAACGAAAATCCGCCGCGCGCGGCGCGGTCCGTTGCGGCTTGAAGCGTCGGGCGCACGCGTCAGACGCGGCCGAGGCGCTCCATCAGGGTCTGCCGCATCAGGCCGGGCGGCGGCGCGATCCCATTGAAGAGTTCGAAGGCCAGCTCGCCCTGGTTCGCGAGCATCCCGGCGCCGTCGAGGGCGCGGCGTCCGAGCGCGAGCGCGGGCGCCAGAAAGGGCGTCGGCTCGCGCGCATAGACCATATCGTAGAAAACGCAATCGGCCGGCGTCGCGTCGCAGGCGAGGGGGGCGAAGCCGCCGGTCTTG
>JAJXYM010000155.1 GCA_021780585.1 Deltaproteobacteria bacterium | reverse complement strand
GCGACCACTTGCTTGAACGCGCCCCCCCACGCCAGCTCGCGAGCCGAATGCGACCCCGCCATGCCGGCTTTATGCGGCTCTATCGCAACCTGTGATGGCTTTAGTCGACGCCGATGCGCTTCCGCCATCCGTTAGCGTGGTTGCCAAAGGTTGGACTTGAGCCCGCGCCCGGCCCAGATACTTGAGCGCCTCGGGCGCGCGCTTGAGCCGCTCGATTTCGCTTTCCGCGATGCGCGGGCAGAGCGCCGGCGCGCCCGCGCAGCGAACGCCTCCATCACTCCACAGCCGATGTCAAAGATTAGCGAAGTTTGCTATTATCTCTTGCCAACCCCTCGGATCGGAGTCGCGCGATGAATGTTTCTTTAACCCCGGAATTGGAAAAAATCGTCGCCGAGCGCGTCACCTCAGGGCGCTATGCTTCGGCAAGCGAGGTGATCCGCGAGGCGCTTCGCCTGCTGGAGGAACGCGATCAGCTCAATCAGTTGCGCGAGGAGGTCCGGCGCGGGCTTGAGCAGCTCGACCAGGGACGGCATCAGCCCTTCGATGAGCAAGCTCTAAATCGCGTTAAACGCCGGGGACGGGAACGAGTTGCCGCCGCGCAGCACCAAGGCCGACCGCGGTGAGCAAAGTCGTACTTTCCGAACTCGCCGAAGGCGACCTCATCGACATCTGGGCTTTCGTAGCGCAGGACGATGCCAAAGCCGCCGACCGCCTGCTCGATCAACTCCACGAGAAGTGCCAGGTCTTGGCCGGCTCGCCCAAGGCAGGACGCCAGCGACCTGAACTCGATCCTTCGATCCGCAGCTTCGCGGTCGGCAACTACGTGATCTTTTATCGCGAAAGCGCCAACGGCATCGAAGTCGCTCGCGTGCTGCACGGCCGCCGCGACATCCCGTCTCTGTTTCGTCCCTGAACCGCCGCTCTGCACGCAGCCTGATATCGACTGATATCAGCCTAAAATCAAGGGCTTGCATGGTTTTCCGCTTGCAAGCGATAGCACGTCACGAATCCCCTGCTTGCACAATGAAATCAAGCACTTAGTTGCTTTCCCCGCTTCCGCTGCTGCAAGCAGGCTTCATCCGGGGGGATGAGTGATCGTGTCTCGTCATTACACGCGCGAGGGCGTCCGCGCCGAGCGCGTCAGCGGCGTAGGCGTCACGATAAGCGGCGGCTTAGGCGGAACTGTGGCTGAAGCGCCTCGCCTACGGGCAGGATGATTCATAGCTGCGGCGGCAGGCGCTGCCGGCCGCGCAGCTGACTATGGAGCGGCGCTGGAGCCGACGGCCGGGAGGCTTTGGAGTCGGGCGGGCGACGGCGCTGGCCGTGCGGGCGGTAGGCTTGGATTGTGGACGAGCAGGCGGCTGCCACTCTGCACAGCCGTAGCCATCTCCACGCTGTCACCCGGAAGATCGTGAAGATTCTGTGGACTGAGCGAGCGCTTGTTGCCGATGGAAGTAGCGCAATGTGAACCACCCGAAGAAAAATATTCCAAAGATGGTCAGGACATTTGGTTTCAAGATGGTGGCCACAATGCCGGCAACCGTCATGATGCCGCACCCAACGCATCTCGCGACCTCGATCTTTCTCGTCGGCTTGACCTTATGATAAAAAGCAAAGTCTGTCCGTCTAAAGTACAGTGCGGTGCATCCGCCCAATAAGGCTCCCGCGAGGGTCGCGAGACACACTGCCAAAAGGCCGTAACCTAAAGCACCAAGGAACAAGCCTCCGGCGAGTCCAATAAAACCGCCGATGCGAGCAAGCTTGGTCACGTCCTCGTATTGGCTTGGAAGCTTACCGGGAAGGCCGAGGAGCGCTTCTGCTAAGTCCATCCTGTCGCTCCAGTCCATTTGAAGCAGCCTCCTTCGCGTTACGGGTGTTGCTCCGAACAAGTAGGACCGGAAGCCGGTGGTGGAGTGGGCGGAAGCATTTGGTCCTCATTGCAGTTGAGAGCGCCGGCACAAGGATCGTTACATATCGCCTGGCCGATCGAATTAAAGATCGCAGCGCCCGCCATGGCGCCGAAAGGATTGTCAGTTAGAATTCCTCCAGCCGCACCACCGATAACCCCACCAATGAGACCGCAGGTACCTCCGCCGAACATGATATTGATCGGCAACCCCCAGGGAATCGGAAACAAGCCGAGCGGATCGGTGAAATCGTTCGGGTCGTCCAGAGAATACGTATAAGGATTCAGCGTGCGAGCGGTTATGCGCGGATCTTGCGACACGAATCTCTGGAAGGTCGGGCTGTAGTAGCGGGCGCGGTAGAAGTAGAGCCCTGCGCCGTCGTTTTCACGGCCGGTGAACTGGTAGGGGTTGGCGCTGGTTCCGTTGACCGTCACGGCGCCGAACGGCTGATACGTGTAGCCGGTGTCGATGCCGCCCACCGCGTTCACCAGCCCCACCGTGCTGCCCAGCGCGTCCGCCAGGAACGCCATCGTCCCGCCCGCGTCGGTGCGCGTGAAATACTCGTCAATCCCAAGCCCCGTCAGCAGATTGGCCGTCACGTTGGACGGAAGAGTCACCGCCGCCAGGCTCCCGCCCGCCGCCGTGCGCCGCCCGTCGGCGTCGTAGGCGTAGGTCAGATTGCCCAATTGCGTCCTGTTCGCGCTGTACGCCAGCCCCGTCACCCGCAAATTATGAATGTGACTGTACTCCACATTCGCTCTGTCGTGGAGCGCTACTTTCGATGAACCAACGCTGTGGCGCGGCTCATCGAGGAGGCGAGAGGCCGAGCGCGAAAAACGGCGCTTTCGTGATGCCGGCTTTCAGGAGTAGCGCAGCCAACGGACGATTTCCGCCAGCGCCGGCTTCTTGCCGTACATCAGGATACCCACCCGGTAGATGCGCGAGGAGAGCGCGATCGCCACGTGAACCGACAGTATAAGCGCAACCATCGCGACTCCAACCTGCCATCCGGGGGCGCCCCCCGCCGCCACCCGCATGCTCATCACGGTCGGCGTGAACGGCGGAATCATCGAGAGCGCGACCGCGAGCGGCGCGCGCGGATGGTCGGCCAGATAGAAGACGAACACGCCCGAAAAGACCAGCGGCAGCGTGATCAGGAAGTTCCATTGCTGCGCCTCGTCCACCGAGTTGAACGCCGCTCCGACCGCCGCATAGACCGAGCTGTAGAGCAGAAAGCCAAGGATAAAGAATGCGGCGTAAAGCGTCACGCTGACCGGATCGAGACCCTGCGACGGCATGATTGCGCCGAAGGCGGCCTTGCCGAACCATGCGGCCGGACCGGCGACCGCCGCGCCCATCGCGGCCCAAATCGCCAGTTGGGTCAGGCCGAGCATCCCAATACCGAGAATCTTGCCCGCCATCAGCTCGCGCGGCGTCGCCGCGCACAGCAGCACCTCCATCACGCGCGAGGCCTTATCGTCGAGCACCGACCGCATCACCATCAGCCCGTACGAAAGCAGCGTGATTTCCAGCAGGAAGACCACCGCGATCCCGACGACGTAGCCCGACGAGCCGCGGGCGCGGCCATCGCGTTCAGCGCCGAGCGACACCGTGTCGAGCGTGATCGGGGCGAGCGCGTGGCTGATTTCCTCGCCATGCAGGCCGTGGCGGACGAGCCGGGCGCGCGTGATCGCCCATCCGAGCGTCCCGCGCAGGTAGTCGCGTTCGAGAAAATCCGAATCGCGACGCGTGACGAATTCGATCCGGCCGTCGGCGATCGCGCGATCGTCGAGCCAGATAAAGCCGTCGATCCGGCCGGCGCGAGTCCTGGCCTCAAGCCGGGCGCGTTCGGCGACGGCGGTGATCGGATCGATCGTAATCGTGTAGCGGCCGACCGCCTCCTTCCCCGCCAGCATCGATCGGAGTTCGCCGGCCAGCGCGGGATCCGCGCAGGCGATCGCCAGATGCCGGCGCACGATCAGATTGGGCGCGGCCAGCAGCGGCGGAATCACCGTGATGGCGAGAAAGAAGATCGGCGTGAGCAGCGTGCTCAGCAGGAACGAGAGCGAGCGCACGCGCTGCAGATATTCGCGCCACAGCACCAGACCGATCGCGCGCCAGCCCTCAGCGGCCATCGGCGGCGCCTCCGACCAGGGCGATAAAAATTTCTTCGAGCGACGGCTCGATCGCCTCGAAACGGGTCACGCGGGCGGAGCCGATCGCGCGCCGCAGCAGCTCCTGCGGGTCCGCGCCCGGACTCAGCCGCACTTCGACATGGCCGTCGCGCCGGACGCAATCCGCCACCAGCCGCGCGTCGTCGAGAAAGTTCGCGTCGCCGACGAAAGCGATCGCCACGCTATGCCCGCCGAAGCGCGCGCGAATTTCGCGCAGGCCGCCGGCGATCACCGCACGCCCGCGATCGATCAGGCAGATCGAATCGCACAGTCGCTCGACCTGGTCCATCCGATGGGTCGAAAAGAGAATCGTGGCGCCGGCGCGGCGCAATTCCTCGAGCACGTCGATCAGCGCCGCCGTGTTGACCGGATCCAGCCCGGAAAACGGCTCGTCAAGGATCAACAGGCGCGGCCGATGCATCACCGCCGCAATAAATTGCGCCTTCTGCTGCATCCCCTTGGAAAGCTCCTCGACCCGCCGTTCCAGCCATGCGTCGAGTCCGAGCCGGCGGCTCCAGCCCAGGGCGGCGGCGTCGGCCGCCGCGCGCGTCATCCCGTTGAGCCGGCCGAGGAAGCGCAGATGCTCGCCGAGACGGATTTTCCGATACAGCCCGCGTTCCTCGGGAATATAACCAACCTGCCGCAGATGGCGCCGCGCCAACGGCTCGCCGAACATCCGCACCGTTCCAGCGTCGGGAGCGATGATTCCGACCATCATGCGGATCGCGGTGGTCTTGCCGGCGCCGTTGGGGCCGAGCAGGCCAAAGATGGCGCCATCGGCGATCGCGAGCGAGAGCCCGTCCACGGCGACGTGGCCGTCGTAGGCCTTGCGCACACAGTCGAGCTCGAGCACGTTCATCGAATCGATTATAGGCGCGCGGCCGCGGCGGGCGCGACGCGATTTTCCGCTTGCGCGCCGCCATTATCACGACGGCGCCGGCGTAACGGGCACGCTTCGGCGCGTCAACTGAAATGCGGAATAATGTCGGCGGCGCAGGCGGCGATAAACTCCCGTCCCGGCAGATTCGGCTGCAATACGACGTGACGCGCCCACGGCGCCGCGGCGAGCAGGCGGTCGAGCTGGCCGCGAACTTCGCCCGCCGCGCCCATCAGGCAGAAGCGGCGCGAGATTTCGTCGGGAATTTCGGCGACGGCGCGCGCGGCCAGCTCCATATCAGCCGCATGATGGAAATCCGGGCGCACGGTTTTCAGAATTTCCTCGATCGGCGCGCACGGCCATTCGCGCCCAAGCACCCGCCAGAGCCGCGGATTCACTTCATAGTAGCCGGCCGCCATCACCCGCCCGCGCGCCCGCGCGAGAGCCGCGTCGTTGGTGATCACGGTATGGAAATGGAGCGCGACGAACAGCGACGACGGGTCGCGTCCGGCGGCGCGCGCGCCGGCGCACAGCTCGCCATACGCCCAGCGCAGCAGTTCCGGATCCGCGCCCACCCGCATCACGACGCCGTCGGCCTCCCGGCCGGCCATCCGCAGCGTCCGCGGACCGCCGCAGGCGACGATCACCGGCACGGGGCGCGGCTGATCGAGCCGCGACGGCGCGCTCCAGCCAAGATCGACTCCAGCGCCCGCCAGCAGCGCGCGAATCGTGCGCGTCGCGCGTTCCATCGCGGCCAGCCGCGCGGGAGTCAGACCCACCTGCCAGACGGCGGTGTCGCCCTGGGAGATTCCGAGCAGGACGCGGCCGGGCGCGCGCGCGTCGACCGCGGCGATACTGGCGGCGATCACGCTCGGATGGCGCGTGACGGGATTGACGATCAGCGTGCCGGCGCGGACCCGTTCGGTGGCGCCGAGCGCGGTCACGAGGTTGAGGAACACGTCGCCGGCATGGAGCTGGCTGTCGGGAAACCACAGGATTCCGAAGCCGGCGCGTTCGGCGGCGCGCGCCGAGTCGGCCAGCCGCGCCGGATCGAGAAAATTGAACCGATTCGTCCCGAACGTAATCGTCATGACGGATCGCCTCTCGGTTAGCGAGGGAAGGTTAGACCCTCACGCCAGGCCGCCGTGCGGCTGGGCCGGATCATAGACGGGCCGATCCATCGGCCGCGTCTTGAGCGCGCCGGCGCGCAGCAGCTCCAGACGCTCGCGCGCGACTTCCACGTATTCCGGCACGACGTCGCAGCCGTAGCCGGACCGGCCATGCATGACCGACGCAATCACGGTCGTGCCCACGCCCATGAACGGATCGAATACGCAATCGCCGGGATTAGTCAGCGCGAGCACCAGCCGCTCGATTAGTTCGACCGGGAATTGACACGGATGGATCGTTTTCTCGATATGATTATGCTTGACGTTGGGAAAGATCCACAGGTCGCCCGGATTTTTTCCCATCGGATTGCAGGACAACTGACCGCGCTTCGGACCTTTGTGGTATTTCTTGTTCGGGTATTTCGACGGCACGCGGATGGAATCGAGATTGAAAGTATAGTTATCGCCCTTCGTATACCACATGATCGTTTCGTATCGTCCTGAGAGTCGCTTCGAGCAATGAAGTCCGTGCTCGAAATGCCAGATGATACGATTGCGCAATTTCAGGCCGTGCTGGCGGAAGGCCTCGTGAAGGACGATATCGAGCGGAAAGATCTCGCCGTTCTGGACGTGATTTCCGGTCTGCCAGCAGATCGATCCCTCCGGATGCAGCAGACGGACGCACTCCGCGATTACCCGTTCCTGCTCGCGCACGTAGCGATCGATGGGCGAACGCCGCTCGTAACTTTTGCCGATATTGTAAGGTGGCGAAGTCACGATCAATTTCATGCTTGCGCCGGGCAGCGCGGCCATGAAATCGAGATTGTCGCGGCAAGCGATATTGACTTCGGCCGCGAAATGGGGCCGAAACAGCGCTAACTGATTCTTCCTCTCCCGCCCAGCCGTCATCCCTCGCCACCCGCCGGCGAACCGGCCCGACCGTCGCCGCCACGCGAATCAATCATCGCGAAGCCGCCGATCGCGCGCAAGGCGTCGCGCGGTTACTCGTCGTCCTCGCGGAGCTTGGCCAGCACCGACAGGTCCTCGAGCGTGGTGGTGTCGCCCAAAGTTTCGTCGCCCGCGGCGATCTGGCGTAGCAGCCGGCGCATGATCTTGCCGCTGCGGGTCTTGGGCAACGAGTCGGTAAAGCGCAAATCGTCGGGCCGGGCGAGCGCGCCGATCTCCTTGACCACGTGCTGGCGCAGATCGTCGCGGAGCGACGTGTCGCCATGGCGTCCGCCCTCGAGTGTGACGAAGGCGACAACCGCCTGGCCTTTCATTTCGTCGGGTCGTCCGACCACGGCGGCTTCGGCGACCGCGGGATGCGACACCAGCGCGCTTTCGATCTCCATCGTGCCCAGCCGATGGCCCGAGACGTTGATCACGTCATCGACGCGCCCCATGATCCAGAAGTAGCCGTCCTCGTCGCGGCGGGCGCCGTCGCCGGTGAAATAGACGCCGTCGATCTGGCTGAAATACTGCTTTTGATAGCGCTCGGGATCGCGGAAAATCGTCCGCAGCATCCCGGGCCAGGGCCGTTTGATCACCAGCAGGCCGCCGTGATTCGCGCCCACCGGATCGCCCTCGCGGGTCACCACTTCGGCCGCGATTCCGGGCAGCGGCAGCGTCGCCGAGCCGGGCTTGGTCGCGACCGATCCGGGGACGGGCGAAATCAGGATGCCGCCGGTTTCGGTCTGCCACCAGGTATCGACGATCGGACAGCGTTCGGCGCCGATTACCTTGTGATACCAGATCCACGCCTCGGGATTGATCGGCTCGCCGACCGTGCCGAGCAGGCGCAGGCTCGAGAGGTCGTGCTTTTTCACCCACGAATCGCCCCACTTGATAAAGGTGCGGATCGCGGTCGGCGCGGTATACAGTATATTTACGCGGTATTTCTCGATTATCGCCCAGAAACGATCGTTCTCCGGAAAATTCGGCGCCCCTTCGTACATCAGCACGGTCGCGCCCGCCGCCAGCGGCCCGTAGACGACATAGCTATGCCCGGTGACCCAGCCGATATCGGCGGTGCACCAGTAGATATCCTCCTCCTTGAGGTCAAATACCCACTTCATCGTCATCAGCACGTGAGTGAGATAGCCGCCCGTGGTATGCACGACGCCCTTGGGCTTGCCGGTCGTGCCGGAGGTGTAGAGCGTGTACAGCGGATGCTCGGCGTCGGCCTGATAGGGCGGACAATCCGGACTCTCGCCGGGCACGGCGTCGTGCCACCAGACGTCGCGCCCCTGATGCATCGGGACGGCGTCGCCGAGCCGCCTGAGCACGAGGCATTTGCGCACCGAGGGCGTGCGTTTCAGCGCGGCGTCGACGTTGGCCTTGAGTTCGACCTTCTGCCCGCGGCGCCATCCGCCGTCGGCGGTGATCACCAGCTTGGCCTCGGCGTCGTTGATCCGATCGACCAGCGCTTCGGCGGAGAAGCCGCCGAAAATCACCGAATGAACCGCGCCGATCCGCGCGCACGCGAGCATCGCGATCGTCGCTTCCGGCGCGAGCGGCATATAGATCGCGACGCGATCGCCCGGCTCGATCCCGAGCTTCTTGAGCGCGTTGGCGCAGCGCCCGACCTCGTCCGCCAGCATCTGATAGGTGAGCACGCGCGAGTCGCCCGGCTCGCCCTCCCAGATCAGCGCGACCTTGTTGCGGCGGGGTCCCTTCAGATGGCGATCGAGGCAGTTATACGAGGCGTTCAGCTTGCCGCCGAGGAACCATTTGGCGAAGGGATGTTTCCATTCCAGAGTGGTGTCGAAGGGTTTGAACCAATCCAGCTCGCGCGCGCATTCGGCCCAGAAGCCCTCGGGGTCGCGATCCGCCCGCGCGCGCAGCTCGTCGTAGGCGGCGCGTCCGCCGACGTGGGCGTGGCGGACGAATTCGGCGGGCGGCTCGAACTTCCGCTTTTCGCGCAGGATCGATTCGATATTGGTCGCGGTTTCGTTGGCAGCCATCGCAGGTTAAACCCTCCCGCGCGCTTCGCGCGTCTTGAGACTCAGATAAAGCGTCGCGGCGTCGCCGACTTCGCGGCGATTCGAATGGATTTCGCGCAAGCGCGCGAGCAACTCGGTTTCGGCGCTGGGCAGGAATTCCGCCGCCAGCTCGAGCGCGCGCGCCGCCCAGCGCAACGCCACGCGACCCTCCGGCCCGCCGAAATCGTCGAAGAACCAGGCGCAACTGGTGAGCGCCGCATGCGCCGCGCGCTGCATCTCGCACAGTCTGAGGAAGCGGTCGCGCCGCTCCTCGCCGGCCACCGGATAGCGCGCGAAGAATTCCTCGCGCACGGCGGGATTCGCGTCGAGCATGGGCCGAATCGATTCCATCAGCGCCATGGCGGGATCGGCGGTGAGTTCCGGCGCAAAGCGATCGTAGACCAAATCGGCGTGATTCTTCGCCAGCTCCATCGCGGCGCGAAACGGCGCTCGCCAAAGCTGCCGGGTATGGCCCTCCAGGCGGCATCCGCATTCCGTGCGCCAGCGCTCGACCCCGTGCGCGCAGCTCCACGCCGAGGCGCCGTCGATCGCAAACCGCCCGCGCGTCCCATGATCCGCCAGATAGGCGGCGCAGTTGGTAACGCTCAGGCCGTCGCGCCGTTCGAGCAGGTCGAGGGCGCGCGCCAATTCGGCCGCGCCGGTCTTCTTGTGATGGCCGAAGGTTTCGCCGTCGGTCGCGATCATCAGCGCCGCGCCGGGCGGAATTTGCCATGCCGCGTGCGCGATCCGATCGGCCAGCCCGGCGCCGTCCAGCAGCGCGTCGCCAAAGGAGATGTCGCGCGACAGTTCGCGATCGAAGCGGAAGATCGCGACGTTCGCCGCGCCCTCGCGCCAGGCGAACGGTCCGGCCTCGCGCTCGCCGGCGCCGTCGAAACGGCCCTGCTCGGGCGCCAGGATGGTGTATGCGATTGCGGCGCGCGCGAGCGCCCCGAGCGTCGCCTCATCGACGCCGCATTCCGGCAGCCACATACCCTCGGGCCGCCGTCCGAAACGATAGGCGAAATCCTCGCTTCCCCAGGCGATCTGCAACGCCTTGTCGCGATCGTTGAGCAGCGGCAGGATCGAATGGTTGTACGCCTGCGCCATCGCGCCGCCATGCCCATGATGGCGCGCGGAACTGGCCTCGTCGGCGCGCCGCAGCGCGCGATACGCGGCCTTGCCGTGGCGCTCCAGCCACGACGCGAGCGTCGGTCCGAAATTGAAATTGAGCGATTCGTAGTTGTTGCGAATCCGCACCACCCGCCCTTCCATCGTATGGGCGTGGGCGTTGGCGTTGTAACATTCGCTCAGAATCCGCTCGTTCCAGTTCGGGAACGGCGCGGCGCCGTGCTCGGGCGCGATCAATCCGGTCCACGGGCTTTCGCGCGGCGGCTGATAAAAATGGCCGTGGACGATGATGTAGCGTGGCTCGGTCATCGATAACGAAATCTTCTCCCGCGAAATTTCGCGCCGGGCGCGCGACGTTCAGGCCGCCGCGACGGCGAAATTCCCTTTGACCGTCGTCTCGCCCTTCTGGTTGACGACTTCCAGCTCGCCCTCGACCAGCTTCTCGCCGTGCTTTTCGCTCTTGCCGGTCACCTTGCCGCGGCAGGTCAGCGTATCGCCCGGCCATACCTGACGCGCGAAGCGCACCTTGAAGCGGCGCACCTGGCCGGCGCCGGCATAATCCGTCAGGCAGCGCGACAGGCATCCCGCCGTCCACATGCCCTGGGCGAAAACGGTCGGGATACCGGCCGCTTCGACGAAGGTCTGATCGTAATGGAGCGGCACGAAGTCGCCCGAAGCGCCCGCATAGCGCACGAAGTCCGGACGGGACACGTGGTCGATCGTCACGGTGGGAATCGCGTCGCCCGCCTTCACCGCGTCATATTTGATTTTCGCCGCCATCGCCGTGTCTTCCTTATAATTTCGTCAGGCGCGCGCCGACTTTCGCCGCCGCCCGCAAGTTGGATGCGCTGGAATTCGATCGTTCGTAATTTCAGCCGCCGACCGCCTGCCCGGTCTCGACCAGGGTGCCGCGCGCGTAGGCCACGACTTCGCCCTTCTGGTTCTTGTATTCGATCTCGGTAACCATGAAGGTCATCTTGCCGCCGCGGCCGCCCTCTTTTTCGTAAACGTCCGCGATCCGCGAAGTCCCGGTCAGCACGTCGCCGACGAAGATCGGCTTGAGGAATTCGAAGTCCTGCTCGCCGTGCAGAATCCGGCGCAGATCGAAGTTCGCGGTCGGCGTCGAATCCTCGCCCATCCAGAAGGCCGCGACCTGCAGGAAGGTGGGCGGCACGGGAATTCCGCCGCATTCCTTTTTCGCCAGTTCCGGGTCGAAATAGACGGGATTGAGATCGCGGATCGCGCGCGCAAATTCGCGCACCTTGCTCCATTCGATCGGCATCGTGAACGGTTTGCCGGTCTTGCCGATAATGCTCTTGTCGATTGGCATCGGATCTATTCCTCTTTCGCCCGGATTATTTACGCGGCGGAGTCTTCACGCCCGCGTTTCACAGATTGATTCCCCGCGCCACCAGCTCGCGATTCCAGGTCGCGTCGCCGAAGGTGAATTCCGCGGATTTCGCGCGCTTGAAATACAGATGCAGGTCGTGGTCCCAGGTGAAGCCGATTCCGCCATGCACCTGAATCGCGTCG
>JAJXYM010000092.1 GCA_021780585.1 Deltaproteobacteria bacterium | reverse complement strand
CTCACCGGTTTCGCGCGCGTCGCCGAAGCCCTCCGATTGAGCCGCTGCGGGCGCATCCGGCGCCTGAGCTGTGGCGGCCGCGCCCGGCGCGGCCGGGTCGGCCGTGCCGGGCGCGGCCGACCCGGCCCGTCGATGGCGTCGGCCGCCGCGCCGGCGACGGCGTTTGCGACCGGAGGATTCGGTCGGGCGCGCCGCGACCTCGCCATGCGCGGCCCCCGGCGCCTCGGCCACGCGGCGGCGGCCGGGACGTTCGGGCGGCGCTTCGAGAAAGCGATCGAAGGTGACCACGTCGAAGCCGTAGGTCGGCGCGATCAATTCGAGCAGGCGGCGCGCGTCCTCGTAGTAGGGCCGGCGCGGGAGTCGGCGCGACTGGCGCGTCATCGCCATCATATGGCCAACCGCCTCCAGCAACAGCCGCATCTGATCGGTATCGGCGCGGGAAAAGCCGCGCAGGCGCAAATCCGCGACCAGATCGAACCGGGCTTGCGGATCGGCGTGGACGCGAAACAGGTCGGCGAAGAGCGCGGCCATGACCAGCGCGCGCGACGGCTCGAGCCCTTCCGCGATCAGCCGGCCCATCGCGGCCAGATTGCGCGCGGTCGGCGTCGCGAACAGCTCGTCGGCGATCGGCGGCGGTTCGAGCTCGTCGGCGGCGTAAGGCGTCGCCGAGACAACGGCGGCCGAGACGGCGGGATGGGCGCGCAGATGGTCGGAAATCATCGGCAGCAGGACCGCCAGCAGTCCCAGCCGTTCCATCAGATGCAAGGCGCGGTCGGCGTCGGCCAGCGTCAGGGTGCGAAAGATCTCCTCGACCAGACGCGGCACGGAAGCCTTGGCCAGGTCGCCGCAATGGCGTTCGATCGCGGCGCGGGTCGTCGGTTCGATCTCAAAACCAAGTTTGATTGCGAACCGGACCGCGCGAATCATCCGCACCGGATCCTCGCGCAGCCGCAGCTCGGGATCGCCGATCGTGCGAATCAGCCGCGCCTCAAGGTCCGGCACGCCGCCGATATAGTCGATAACCTCGAAGGTGCGCGGATCGTAAAACAGCGCGTTGACCGTGAAATCGCGGCGGAAGGCGTCCTCTTCGGGCGTGCCGAAAGTATTGTCCTGGCGAATCATCAAATCGCCGCTTTCGGCCGCCTCCTCGCTGCGCCGGCGGAAAGTGGCGACTTCGATATTCTGCGGACCGAAAAAGACGTGGACCAGCCGGAAGCGCCGGCCGATCAAGCGCGAGTTGCGGAACAGATCGCGCACCTGATGCGGATGGGCCGAGGTCGCGACGTCGAAATCCTTGGGCCGCCGCCGCATCATCAGATCGCGCACGCCGCCGCCGACCAGATAGGCGATAAAATCCGCGCCAATCAGGCGATAGAGCACCTTGAGCACGTTCGGATCGATATCGCGCCGTGAAATCGGATGCGCCGAGCGTTCGATAATAACCGGGTCCACTGAGCTGTCGGTCCGTGCCACGAGCGCGCGCCGGATGCCCCCGCCGCCCGCGCGCGCTCATTCAAGCTGCGGGCAACTTAGCACGCCATAATGAAATCTTCACCGCTTCCATAACCGCTCATTGCGCTGCCGCGCAAGCCGCATCGCGCGACCCCGGCCATTCCCGTACACTGAAAGACTATGCCGCGAATTCAGCGCCGTACGATTCAGGTGGTCAGCCACGGACCGTCATGCCTTGACGGGGTGATGGCGGCGGCGGCGATCGAGCGCTTTTACGCCGACCAACGCGTCGTAACGACGCTGGCGGCCAATGGCGAAAGCGACCGCGCGATTCAGGCGTTGCGCCCGCGCGAGAGCGGCGAGCTCGACGAATTCTGGATCACCGACCTGTCGTGGACCTCGACCGGGACCGCGGCCCATCTCACCAACCTGATTCGGTCCGGCGCGCGCGCCTACTGGGTCGACCATCATCGCACCGCCGTGGCCCGCGCCGACGCGCCCGAATTCGACGTGCCGTTCAGCGGGCGGATGCTGACGGAGGAATTTTCCGCCGCCCGGCTGACCTTCAATTTCCTCAAGCAATTGGCCGAGGAGCGCGGCGAAACCGAGCGGCTGGCCGAGTTCGAACGCTTCTTTCCCTTTGCCGCGATCGCCGACGATCACGACCGCTGGATCCATCGCATCCCCGAATCCGCCGATTGGGCGCTCGCTGTGCAAACCCTCGGCGGAATTGATTCGTACCGCGAGATTATCCGGCTCGACGAACCCGTGATGAGCCGCAAGCTCAGGCTCGCGCTTGTCGCCGGCCGCAAGGCGATGGACAAAAGCCTGGAAATCGCCCACGCCACGATGGTCGAACGGCCACTCGGCAACGGCCTGCGCATCCGTTCGGCGTGCTGTATGGGCTATAGCAGCGAGGTCGCGTCCAAACTCTACGCCGGGCAGACGCGCACGGTGATCGCGCTCTTCGACCTGCGCAGCCTCGGCGTGAGCCTCAGGCGCAGCGAGGATTGCGAGGTCGATCTGTCCCAACTTGCGCGCGCCTTCGGCGGCGGCGGCCATGCGGCCGCGGCCGGCTTCGCGGTCGACGAGGCCAAGCGCGCCCCGGCCGAACGACTCGCGGAACTCCTCGGCGCGCGGCTCGAAAGCAACGCCTGATCGCCTCGCCCGCACGGCGAAACCTCGCTTGCGCAAGCGCCGATCCGCTTGTAGATTCGCGCCGTGGACGCCGCGCTCGAGCAAATCCTTAATCTGCTGCTCGAATCCGAGCGCGCCGGAGTCGCCGCGCTCGAACGGCTGATCGGCGAAGTCGCCAACGACGAACTGCGCCGGCTGCTCGCCACCTCGCGCGAGGACGAGGCCGCGACCGTCGCCGCGCTGGACAAGCTGATTCGCGATCACGGCGGCGCGCCCTCGGTGAAAATCGGAAGATCGGA
>JAJXYM010000430.1 GCA_021780585.1 Deltaproteobacteria bacterium | reverse complement strand
GACGCGGAGTTGGAAGCCGAACCGGCCGCGCCCTCCGCCGGCGCGATGGCCGGGACGGTCGGCGCGCCGCCGCCCGAATTCCATCCCGCCCTGAGCGCCGTCCGTTCCGCCGGACCGACCGCGATCCCGGCTCCGCCCGCGCGCGACCTCACCGTCGCCGTTCCCGTCGCCGCCGTGCCCGTGACCTCAGGCGACGCCGGCAAATTGCGCGCGTCGCCGCTGGCGCGCCGCGCCGCCGAGGAGGCCGGAATCGATCTCGGCAATATCCGCGGCAGCGGTCCCGACGGCCGTATCACCAAGCGCGACGTCGACAACTTCATCCGCGAACAGCAGCTCTTCAAGTTCCGCCGCCTGATCGCGCCGCGCGAGGGGATGCCCGGCACGCGCGAGGAACTCTCCAAGATGCGCAAGACCATCGCGCATCGGATGGCCCAGTCCAAGCGCGAGATTCCGCATTTTTACGTCACCGTCGAAGTCGATATGGAGGAGGCGGTCAAGCTCAAAAGTTCGCTCGAAGCGACCGAGCTGTTCGAAGAGGACATCACCTACAACGACATTATCGTCAAGGCGACCGCGCTCGCGCTCTCGCGCTACACCCGGATGAATGCGAGCTACGAGGAGGAGGGCATCGTCATCTATCCGCATATCAACATCGGGATGGCGGTCGCGGTCGAGGACGGCCTGATCGTGCCGGTGATTCACGAATGCGAGCATCTGACGCTGCCCGAAATCGCCGCCGCGGCCCATCGCCTGGTCAACAAGGCGGCGCGCGGCGGTTTCACTTCCGAGGATCTGTCGGGTTCGACCTTCACAATTTCGAACATGGGGATGCTCGGCGTCGAGCATTTCGCCGCCGTGATCGTGCCGCCGCAGGCCGGGATCCTCGCCGTCAGCGCGATCAAGGATCGTCCGGTCGTGCGCAATGGCCAGCTCGGAATCGGCAAGACCATGATGATGACGGTCGCCTGCGACCATCGCATTATCGACGGCGTGGTCGGCGCGCGCTTCCTCAACGAGATCAAGCGCTTCCTCGAAAATCCCGCGAGCCTGCTGGTTTGAATCGGACGCGCGCGGGCGGCGGCGCTGGCGCGCCTTGTCAAGGAGTGCGGTTTGGCTAATTCGAAATATGATCTGGTCGTGATTGGCTCGGGTCCCGGCGGCTACGTCGCCGCGATTCGCGCGAGCCAGCTCAAGCTGCGCGTCGCGGTGGTCGAGCGTGATCTGCCCGGCGGCGTCTGCCTGAACTGGGGATGTATCCCGTCGAAGGCGCTGCTCAATTCCGCCGAAACGATGGAATCGATTCGCGGCGCCGGCGCCGAACACGGCATCGCGGTCGGCGAGATATCCTTCGACTTCAAACGGATCATCGCGCGCAGCCGCGCCGCCGCCGACAAACTCTCCAAAGGCGTGCGCTTTCTGCTGCGCAAGAACAAGATCGATTACTACGAAGCCAACGCCGCGATCGCCGGCCCCAACACGGTCGCGCTCGCGCCGGTGGCCGGCAAAGCCGCCCCGCCCGCCGAGGCGCTCACCGCCGAGCGCATCCTGATCGCGACCGGCTCCGGCGAACGCCTGCTGCCCGGCATGACGATCGGCGACGGCGTGATGACCAGCCGCGAGGCGCTCGTCCATGATCGCCTGCCCGCCTCGATCGTGATTATCGGCGCGGGCGCGATCGGCGCCGAATTCGGCTACTTCTACCAGGCCTTCGGCGCCAAAGTGACGATCGTCGAACTGGAAAAGCAGATGCTGCCCGGCTTCGACGCGGAAATCGCCGAGGAGCTGCGCAAGGCGTTCGTCAAACGGGGCGTCGCCGTGATGCTCGGGCATGGCTACAAATCGCTCGCGCGCAAGGGCTCCGGATGGACGATCGCGCTCCAGGCCGACGGCGCGACGAAATCAATCGACGCCGAGGCCGTGCTGGTCGCCGTCGGCCGCGGACCGCTCAGCCACGACCTCGGCCTCGCGCGCGCGGGCGTCGAAGTGGACCGCGCCGGCTATCTCAAAATCGACGATTCCTTCCGCACCACCTGCCCGTCGATTTACGCGATCGGCGACGTTGGCCGCCCGCCCCTGCTCGCGCATAAGGCCTCGGCCGAGGGGATCGCCGCGGTCGAAATCATGGCCGGCGCGCGCGAACCCGGCTTCGACCTGCTCAATATCCCCGGATGTATCTACTGCGAGCCGGAGGTCGCCTGCGTCGGACTGAGCGAGGCGCAGGCGCGCGAGCGCGGAATCGAGGTGAAAGTCGGCAAATTCCCGTTCCGCGCCAATGGCAAGGCGGTCGCCGTCAATCAGACTGAAGGCTTCGTCAAGATCGTCGCCAGCAAGCAGTACAGCGAAGTGCTCGGATGCCAGATCATCGGCCATCACGCGACCGACCTGATTTCCGAAGTCGTGCTCGGCCGTTCCCTTGAAACCACCACCGCCGAACTCGGCCGCGCCGTCCATCCGCATCCGACGCTCTCCGAATCGATCATGGAAGCGGCGCTCGCCGCCGAGGGCGAAGCGATCAATTTCTGAACCGATGGACGCTTCGCGGACTCTCGGCGTGGCCCGGCTCGGCGCGGTCGATTACGCGCGCGCGCTCGAACTGCAACAGACGATGGTCGCGGCGCGCACGGCCGGAACGATCGGCGACGTGCTGACGCTGCTCGAGCATCCGCACGTCTTCACGCTCGGCCGCGGCGCCGACGAACGCTTCCTCACGCATCGATTGCCCGGCGTGCCGATCCATCGCGTGTCGCGCGGCGGCCAGGTCACCTATCACGGCCCCGGCCAGCTCATCGCCTATCCGATCCTCCGGCTCGACGGTCCCGAACGCGACGTGACGCGCTATCTGCGCAAGCTCGAAGCCGTCATGATCGCGGCCCTCGCGCGCGCCGGAATCGCCGCCGGACGACGCGCCGGGATGACCGGAGTATGGGTAGGACCGCGCAAGCTCGCCTCGATCGGCGTCGGTATCCGCCGCTGGATCACGCTGCACGGCTTCGCCCTCAACGTCACGACCGACCTCGCCTATTTTGACGCGATCGTGCCGTGCGGAATCGCGGGCTGCCAGATGACCTCGGTCGCGCGCGAAGGCCGCCCCGACCTGTCGGTCGCCCGGGTCGCGGACCTGATCGCGCAAGCCTTCGCCGACGAATTCGGCTACGCCGCGATCGCGCCGATCCCCGCGGCCAGCCTATGGGACCTGCTTGAATCGACGGCCGACGGCTGCGAAGCTCAAAAGTGAATGATCATGGCTGAAAAAGCGGAACGCAGACATCCCGACTGGATCAAGGTGCGCGCGCCCGCGTCGCCCGAGTTCTTCCGCACGCGCGGAATGCTCGCCGAACTCAAACTCCATACCGTATGCCAGGAGGCGTGCTGTCCGAATATCGGCGAATGCTTCTCCCATCGCACGGCCACCTTCATGCTGATGGGCGACGTGTGCACGCGCAACTGTCCGTATTGCGCGGTGGCGCATGGCAAGGCGCGTCCGCTCGATCCTGACGAACCGCGCCGCATCGGCGACGCCGTGGCGCGGCTCGGACTCGATCACGTCGTGGTCACCTCGGTCGATCGCGACGACCTTCCGGACGGCGGCGCCGCCCATTTCGCGGCCACCGCGGCGGCGATTAAAATCGCCCGGCCGACCGCCCGCGTCGAAGTCCTCGTGCCGGACTTCAAGGGCGTCCATGCGAGCGTGGAGACCGTCGTCCGCGCGCCCGTCGATATCTACAACCACAATATCGAAACCGTGCCGAGCCTGTACCGGCGATGCCGTCCGGGCGGACATTACGAGCTTTCGCTGGACGTGCTCGCCCATGCGAAAAAATCCGCCGCCGCGATCGGCCGGGAAATCCTGACCAAGGCGGGCCTGATGCTCGGTTTGGGCGAGGAGCGCGACGAACTGACGCGGGTGTTGCGGGATTTGCGCGCCGTCGCTTGCGATATCCTGACGCTCGGGCAGTATCTGCGGCCCTCGCGCGACCATCTGCCGGTGGTCCGCTATGTGACGCCGGAGGAATTCGCCGAACTGCGAATCGCGGCGCGCGCGATGGGTTTCCGGCACGTGGAATCGGGTCCACTGGTGCGCAGCTCCTATCACGCCTGGGAACACGTCAACTGACGCGCTTTCGGGCGCAAATCGATTCGCGGCCTTGAGCCGAAAATAAACGGGCCGCGGCCGGTTCCGGCGCGGCCCGTTCCTCGTGATCGCTTCGCGGCGCTGCGTTACACCGGAGGCGCGCCGGCGGTAAATGGCCAGAAATTCAGATGCATCGGGCCATTCGCGTCGATCGATCCGTTGGTCAAAACCGCTCCGGAAATCGCCGATCCACCCGCGAACGTGACCGTAGTCGCATCGCACTGCACGACATTGATGAGCGTGCCGCGCAGCGTCACGCCCGCGCCGAACGTCGGATTCGCGCCTTCCAGGTTCCAGACCAGATCATGCGGATTCAGTCCGCTGGAATTCGTGAACACCTGCGATCCGGCGCCAAGGCTGATCGTTCCGCCGACATTGATCACGACGAACGCCCCTTTCGGCGCTGAAAGCACGATCGTGTTGCCGCCCGCCGTGGTGATACTGCCGATCGACACGACGTTGAGTCCCGCCCCGAGCTTGATCGTCATCCGCTGATATTTTTTCAGCGCGATGTCGCCGAGCGATACCGTCGGCGTCAAGCCGCCCAGATAACTCGCGTAAGTCGTCACATCGTTTTGGGCGTCGCTCAGTGTCGTCAGCAATGTGCTGGTTCCGCTCGAATCGTAGCTGCCGCAGCCGTTCCCGATTCCGGTCGAGATGCTGGCGCCGCCCGTCACGCAGGCGCCGACCACGGTGTCATAGTTGGCGAGATCGATCCCGATCCCACTGGCCGCCGACGCGATCGCGTCGCCGGTCAAAAAACTGGTCGGTCCACCAATGTCAACGACGTATCCTCCGACCTCGGGCGGCAACGGCGACTGGTTGACGAAACTGATGCTGCTGGACTTGGCCAATCCAATCGACCCGCTCGCCAGCACGCCAAAGAGTTGCGCGTTCGGTCCCAGTTGCGCGAGCGACCCACCGGCCGCCGCCGGCGCGGCGGATAGCGCAAACGTCGAAATCGCCGCCAGCATCGTGAGCAACAAAGCCCGCGCTCCCGGCTTTCGCCTCACGGCGAATCTTTCTGTGCCCATATATCCATTCCTCCCTGATATGCGAACAGCGCCAAGATTGCCATTGATTACACCTTTTAGATATTTCTTTCAAACTTTAATTCCAATGGTGATGTGTAATCAGGCGCCCTCCACTCACTTGCGGCGATTTCTCCTGAATTCCGCAAGTCCATTGTCTCTGGTCGTCAAAAATCAAAAAAAGAGCCGCGGACCGATTTGGTCCGCGGCTCTCGTGACGTTCGCTTGAGGCGAGGTCGCCCGGCGCTATTGGCTCACGTCCTTGAGCGAGGCCGCGCGCTTCTGCATGTAGCCGTCCTGCACCGCGCCGTAGAGATCGATCGCGTAGCGATCGACGTCCTCGAACAGGTTCAGATGCAGCGAGCGGTAGTTGATCGCCGGCAGCACGTAATCGGCCGTTCCGGCCGGCAAGTAGATATACCACGGCACGAAGTACGACAGCGGGAACATCGCCCCGTCCGCCGCGATCCCGACCGTATCGCGAATCGTTGACGGTCCGAGGAACGGCCAGACCACGTACGGACCCGACGGCACGTCGTAATAGCCGAGCGTCAGGCCGAAATCGTCGTCATGCTTCTTCAGGCCGAACCAGTCGTCCGCCACGTCGAAGAAACCGCCGACGCCAAGCGTCGTGTTGATCCCAAAGCGGGCCAGTTCGCCGCCGGCGTTGGCCACATGCATCTGCGCCAGGTTGTTGACCATGCGCGGGATGAAATTGACGTTCGAAAAGAAGTTCCCGACGCTCTCGCGCACCGGCCGCGGCGCCACGTAGGCGTAGCCGCTCGCCACCGGATGAAGGACATATTTGTCAAGCTTCAGGTTGAACCAGAACATCTTTTCGTTGAAGGGCGCGAGCGGATCGCCATAGGGCTGCGCGTATTCGCCGGGCGGTCCGGGCGGAGGCGGTGGGGGGTCGGCGCTGAACGCCGGCGCGGCCGCCATCGCCAGCGCGATCGCCGCCATTATTATCGTGATCTTTTTCAAAACCATTCCTCCCCTTACGGTCCGTCCCCGGGCCTTCCTATGATCGCGATTATCCGCGCTTTACCAGCGCGACGGAAGCGCAAATCGTAGCGCGATTAACGTCTAATTGACGTATTCGACGACATCCGCCAACTATTTCGACTCGCCGAGCAGCAACGCCAGCTGCTGCTGCTTGGCCCGCAAGTCCGCCATCAACTGGTCGAAGCCACGGTCGTTGATCACGCGGTTGAACTGGTTGCGGTAGTTCGCGATTATGCTGATCGCGTCGACCGTCACGTCGTAGATTTTCCACGCGCTGTCTTGTTGCAGCATCAGGTAGTTGACCGAAAGCGGCGCCTTGCCCGGCTCGACGATATTCGTGTTGATCTGCTCGTAGCCCGGCTCAATCTGGGTTTGCCCCAGGAACACCACCTTCTGCCCGGAATAATCCTGGATTTTGCTCAGGTAGGCGTCCTCGATAAACGCGGTAAAGATCTGCGTGAATTGCTGGCGCTGGTCGGGCGTGAGGCTGCGCCAATGGTAGCCCAGCGCCGATCGTGACATCTGCGTGAAATCGAAATTGTTCTCGATCGCTTCACGCAGCTCCTTGCGCCGCTCAGGCACCGGCATCGATTTGTTGGCGAGGATCGCCAGCGCATGATCGACCGTCTCCCTGGCCACCGTCAGCGCCGAGCCGCCGGTGTCGGCATGCGCCGCGCGCGGCGCCAACGCCAATCCGAGCACGGCGAAGAGCAGCGTCGCCAGGATTAGTTGCGTTTCGCGCGCCCGTCCGGGTCGCGCGCCCGTTCGCGTATCGCCGCGCGAATCCGCCGCGACCGCCGCCATCGAAGCGTTGTTAGCCACTTGCCCGTAATTCCTCTGCGATCTCATTTGCCGCCGCCGCTTTTGCCCCCCGCACCCGCATTGTTGATGAATGAGCCGATCGCGTTCTCGAGCACGAAGGCCGACTGGGTCTGGCGAATCGTTCCGCCGTCCTTCAGGTCTTCGCCCGCGCCGAGCGCGATCGAGACGTATTTGTCGCCGATCAGCCCGCTGGTCAACACCGAGGCGATCGCTTCGCTATCGACCGGGATGCCCTCCCAGATGAACATCCCGACGTGCGCGCGATTTTCCCGCAGACCGATGGTCCTGACCTGGCCGACCTTCACCCCCGCGATTTCGACGTTGTCGCCGGCCTTGAGCCCGGCGATATTGTCGAAATTGGCGTAAAGCGTATAGCCCGGGCGGGGGAACAGCTCGACGTCGCCGAGGCGCACGGAAAGCACCATCATCGCGGCAATTCCGACCAGCGCGAAAATCCCGACAATCAGTTGCGTGGTTCGACTAGCGTACATGCCACACTCTATCTTGCCGCGGCCGCAGGCGGCTCGTCGATTCCGGAGGCGCGGCCCGCCAGAAAAAGTTCGAAGTTCTCGTCCCGCGCCGCCAGCACCTCCGCGACCGTCCCGTTCAGCGCCATGCGCCCCTGATGCATGAAGCCGATGCGATCGGAAAATTCGAAGACGGCCGGCACGTCATGGCTCACCATCACGGCGGTCAGACCGTATTGTTGCTGGGTGCGGCGCACCAGTTCATGAATCTGATGGGTGCGGGTCGGGTCGAGGCCGGTGGTCGGCTCGTCCAGCATCAGAATTTTTGGCCGCCGGATCAACGCCCGCGCGAGCGCCGCCCGCTTCTGCATCCCACCGCTCATCTCCGACGGAAATTTCGCTTCCATCCCTTGCAGGCCGACGGCCTCGAGCACTTCGCCGACCCGCTCGGCGATCTCGCCTCGTTCGAGCCGCGTCAGTTCGACCAATGGAAAGGCGACGTTGTCGAACACCGTCATCGAGTCGAACAGCGCCCCGGCCTGAAACAGCATACCGAATTTCTCGCGCACCCCGTTCTGCATCCGCGCCCCCAGCGCCGTCACTTCGACCCCGTCGATAATGATCGTTCCGTAATCGGGGCGCAGGAGCAGGTTCAGATGCTTGAGCAGGACCGTCTTGCCGCATCCGCTGGGGCCAACGATGGTCGTGATCTGACCGCGCGGACACTCGAGGTTGACCCCGTTGAGCACCTGCTGGCGGCCGAAACGCCGGCGCAATTCGCGCACGATTATCATCGCGCCCGCGCCGCCGCCATTATGGTTCGCCATGGTCATCCGCGTCTATCAAGCAGGGAAGTCTTACAGAAGAACCGAGGTCAGAAAATAGTCCCACACCAGAATCAGGACACTTGAGAGCACTACCGCCTCGGTGGTGGCGCGGCTGACGCCGGTGGCCATCCGCTGCGCATGATAGCCTTTGTAGCAACACACCCACATCACGACGAGGCCGAAGACCAGCGCCTTGTAAAGGCCGATCGCGATATCGTGCGAGCCCATGTTCTGCTTGATGCCGTTGAAGAAGGGGCCGTTCGGCGCGCCCATCAGCCCCACTCCGACGGCCCATCCGCCCCAGATTCCGATTACGTCGAACAACGCGGTCAGCAGCGGAAAACTCACGATACCGGCGAGCACCCGCGGCGACACCAGATATTGCACCGGATTGATCGCCATCACGCTGAGCGCGTCGATCTGCTCGGTCGCCTGCATCGAGCCCAGCTCCGCGGCCATCGCCGAACCCGCCCGCGCAGCCACCATCAGGGCGGACAGGACCGGACCGAGCTCGCGCACCAGCACCAGCGCCACGACCGTCCCGAGGGCGCCTTCGGAGCCGAAGCGGCTCAGCGTGTTGTAGCCCTGCAGCCCCAGCACCATCCCGGTGAACAGGCCGATCAGTCCGACCAGGAAGAACGATTCGGCTCCGATCGAGCGCAACTGCCGAATCGCCAGGCGCGGCTTGTACGGCGGCGAAAGCAGAAAGTACAGCGATTCGGCCAGGAAAATCACGAATTCTCCCAGCGCCGCAACACCGTCAATTACGAACGCGCCAAGGCGCTCAATCTTCGTCACGATTGTTACCGGACCTGCGCTCTCAATCCTGAATCATACCGAGGCGGGCAAGATGGCTGAAGGTATGCGTCAAACTTTGCGCGCGGGCGAATTCCAGCAGATCGCCCGGCACGTCGATATCCAGCGCCGGCCGCGCCATCCGCACGATCTCGCAGGCCACTCCGCGCGCCCGGCAGGTCTCGCGATGGCGTGCGAGACTGAGCCGTCCAAAGCTGGTCGGAATCACCTCCGGCGGCCGGCGAACGATTATATTCGTGCCGGAGAAATCATGCGACGGAACCAGCGCCACGCTCCGCTCGCCTTCGGGCAACGCGGCGAAAGCGGCGTCGATATCCTCCGGCGCGATCAACGGACAATCCGATAGCAGCGTGCACAGACTGGTTGCGCCCAATCCGCTCAGCGCTTGCGCGCCGATTCCAGCGGCGACGTTGAGGCCGCGCGGATAACCTTCATCGATTCCGAGGGCGCCATGCGCGCGCGCGATTCCGAGGAGTTCCGGGTCGGAGGTAATCACTGCGACGATTTGCGGCGCGCGCGCGCCCAGCGCCGCCGCCAGCACGTCGCGATACATCGCGCCGGCCAAGGCGGACCGTTCCGCCGGCGCCAGCGCCGGCCCCAGCCGGGTCTTGGCGAAGGCGAGCGCCTTCGCGGCGATCAGAACGGCGCGCACGGCGAATCTTATAGCCTAGCGAGGCCGATTCGCCAAACCCGACCGCGCGATCGATCGATTCGCGCGCGGCTTGACACGGCGCATGGGGCGGCGAATCATTTGATGGCGTCCGGCTTGAGCCAGCGGTGGGGGTCAGCTTCAGGTTCCGACGCAGCGCTTGACAGATCATCCCGCGCCCGTTTCAAATTCCTGCTTCAGTCGAAGGAGCCTGCTCATGCATGGGACCGGATTCCGCCGCGCCCCCGAATCGTTCAAATCGAGACCGACGCTGATTGCGCTTGCGCTGTTATGCGCGCTGGCGCTTACGGCATGCGAACACAAGTCGTCGATCGACGATCTGCTGGCCGCCGGCGACCAGGCGATGCAAAACACCAAGCTGGCCGACGCGGAAAGCGATTACCAGCAGGCCGCCGCGCTGGCGCCCAACGATTCGCGCCCGCACGTCGCGCTTGGCAATCTTTACGTCTTCGAGCAGAAGGCGGCGCAGGCGGAGACCGAATATCTCAAGGTGCTGGAACTCGAGCCGCGTAACGCGCCGGCTCATTCCGCGCTCGCCAGCCTCTACGCCGGCCAATCGCGGCTGGGCTCGGCCGAAGCGCAATATCGCGCGGCGGTCGCGATCGTCCCGGCCAGCGCGAGCTATCGCATCGACCTTGGCGCGCTGCTCCAGCGCGAGGACAAACTGCCCGAGGCCGAGGCCGAATTGCGGACGGCGATCGGATTGGAGCCGAAAAACGCCCATGCCCATCTGGCGCTGGCCAAGCTATTCAGCGCCGAACCGGGCCATGGCTCCGAAGCGCAGGCGGAATTCGACCTGGTGCGCACGCTGGATCCGTCGCTGGCTCCGGCCCCGCCGCCGCCCGCGCCGGCTCCGGCGGCATCGCCAATGGGAGCCGCCGGAGCGCCCGCCGCTGGAATCGCGGCCGCGCCGCCCGCCGCGTCCGCGCCGGCCCCGAACGTGCGTCCGCTGAACCGGCGCTTCCTGTTGACGCACAACTCTCCGGTCTATGAAACTCCGGATGAGAACGCCAACGTGGTCGCGCAGGTGCATCGCGGCAAATTCGTCCACGTGACGGGAATCACCGGCAAATGGTTCCGGATTCAGCTCAAGTCCGGAATTGTCGGCTTCATCCCGCTCAGCGCCGCCGAATAGCCGCGTCGATCGGCGATGCGATCCGCACGGCGTTGAGTTGCGCAGGCGCAATCCCGGACGGAGGTGAATCGCGATGGCGTCAGTGAAGGGACATGAGGTGCATTTTCCCGGCAAGGCGGGCGCGATACGGGCCTACGTGGCCGAGCCAGCCGGCGCCGGAGCGCATCCGGCCGTGATCGTGGTGCAGGAATGGTGGGGCCTCAACGAGCATATCAAGGACGTGGCGCGGCGCTTCGCCGGCGAAGGTTACTTCGCGATCGCGCCCGATCTCTATTCGCGCCAGGGTAATCGGGTCACCGCCGATCCCAACGTCGCCGGCGATCTGATGAGCGGCCTCAAGATGGCCGACGGTATCGACGACCTGCAAAGCACGGTCGCGTGGCTGAAGACGCAAAAGGCGGCGAATCCCGCAAAAATCGGGGTGATCGGCTTTTGTATGGGCGGCAGTTACGCGACGCTGCTGCCCTGCGTCAGCCGCGAGATCAAGGCGGCGGCGCCGTTTTACGGCGAGATTCCGCCCGACGCCAAGCTCCACGACCTCCATTGTCCGATTTTTTACGCTTACGGCGAGAATGACGGATGGATTCAGCGCGGCGACGTCGAACGGCTCGCGGCGGCGCTCAAGCGCTTCGGCAAAGCCGGCGAGGTGAAGATTTACGGCGGATGCTCGCACGGCTTTTTCAATGACACGCGGGCCGACGTTTACAGCGCCAGGGACGCGCACGACGCCTGGCGCCGCACGCTCGCGCTGTTCGAGCATAACTTAAAGCATTAGCTTAATTTGTTCGGCGGTCGGACTCGCGTCCCGATTCGGCCGCCATTTCAGCTTTGCGTC
>JAJXYM010000011.1 GCA_021780585.1 Deltaproteobacteria bacterium | reverse complement strand
CGCCCGCCGCGCGCATCAGCTCGAGCAGACTCCCGGTCGCCGTGCCGAAATGAATCACCGGCGCGCCGGGACGCACGGCCGCGATCGCGGCGCGCGAATAGGGCATCACGTAGCGGCGATAGTCGTCCGGCCCCAGACATCCGACCCAGCTATCGAAAAGCTGCACCAGATCGGCGCCGGCCTCGACCTGAAGATTCAGATAGTCGCCGGTGACCCGCGCGATCATCCGCATCATCCGATCCCACAGCGCTGGCCGCGTGTACATCAGGGTTTTCGTCGCCTGATAATTGCGCGATCCGCCGCCTTCGATCAGATACGAGGCGAGCGTGAACGGCGCGCCGGCGAAACCGATAATCGGCTTGCGGTCGCCGAGCGCGCGCCGCGCCATCCGGATCGACTCGCCGACGAAGCCGAGCGCCTCGGCGGCGGCCAGCGGCGCCGCGCGGTCGAAGTCGGCGTCGGTGCGGATCGGACGATCGATTACCGGCCCGTCGCCTTTTTCGTAATGCAGTCCGACGTTGAGCGGAATCAGCGGCAGGAGAATATCGGCGAAGATGATCGCGGCGTCGACGTTGAGCCGTTCGACCGCGGTGACCGTCACTTCGGCGGCCAGCTCCGGCCGTTGGCACATCTCGAGGAACGAATGGCGATCGCGCACGCGCCGATACTCCGGCATATAGCGGCCCGCCTGCCGCATCAGCCATATGGGAGTGTAGGGCGTCGGTTCGCGCCGGCAGGCGCGCAAGATCGGATGGTCGGCGCGGGCGTAACGCGCATCGTCGATCGCGCCCGGCGCGTCCGCCGTCGCGGACGCGGTTGTCGCGATCGCGCCGCTGAGCGCGGGTCGCCGCGCCGCGCCTTTGCCCGCAAGCATCGCCGGACCGCGCGCGGCGGTCTCCTTGATCAGATGGCCGAGCTTGGGATGCGCCGGTTCGAGATCGACCGCGACGCCGCGCGCGCGCAATTCGGCCGAGCAGATTGGACCGATCGAGGCGACCACGATCGCGTCAAGTCCGCGGCGCAGGGCCGTCAGCGCGCCGTCGTCCGCCGCGACCCGCATCAGGTTGGCGATCTGATTCGAGCTGGTGAAGAGCGCGCAATCGGCGTCGCCGGCCACGATCGCGCGAATCGCCGCGCGCAGCGGTTCGCGATCGGCCGGCAGGGTCCATCGATAGACCGGCACGGAGGTCACGCCGGCGCCGCGGGCTTCGAGCGTCGCGCATAACTCGCGATTGGCGACGCCGTATTCCAGAATCGCGATCCGCCGCCCGTTCAGTTCAGCCGGTCCGCCCAGCGCGGCGAGAATTTCGCGCCAGGTGTTGGGTTCGGGAATCGTCCGCGCCGGCTCCAGGCCAAACTCGCGCATCGCGGCGACCGGCTTGGGCCCGCGCGCGACGGTCACGGCGCGGCCGAGCGCGGCGATCAAATCCGCCCGCCGATAACGAGTCTCAAGCACGCGGAACAATTCCCGCACGCCCACGCCGGTGAGAAAAATCACGAGGTCGAAGCCGCCCGCGCGCAAGCGCTCGGCGAAAGCGAACGCCGCCTGATTATCCTCGAGCGGCGCCTCGGCCATCGCCGGCGCGACCGTCGCGCGGCCGCCGAAGCGTTCGATCAGCGCGCGCGTCTCCGCCGCCATCCGGCTCTCAAACGCGATCACGCGCATCCCGGCGAAGCCGCCGCTGGTTTCGTTTTGCGCCGTCGAATCCATTCCCATCTTTCCGCGGTTCACGCCCGCGCCGTCGCGCGCCGCCTGGTCTCGGTAATAATGATGAGCGCGCGGGCTTTAGGCTATCAGAAAGCAGCGCGCCTGGCCGCCGCCGGCCGGATCGGCCCGTGCGACGGTTTTGGCGCCGCCGCGCCGCTATGTTACGACTTCGCGGCGGAGGTCTCCGATAGGTCATGAGTGAAGCGGTGATTCTGGTCGAAAAGGCCGGCGGTATTGCGACCGTCACGCTCAACCGGCCCGAGAAGCTCAACGCGCTGAATCGGGAGCTGCGCGGCGCTTTTTGCCGCGCGATGGCCGCGTTGCGCGACGACGCCGAGGCGGGCGTGGTGATTATCACCGGAGCCGGACGCGCGTTTTGCGCCGGTCTCGATTTGCGCGAGCTTGGCGCGGACTCCAGCCGCGAAACCGGCGCGCTCGCCCGCGACGGCTCGGCGGTGAATTTCATCAGCGTGATCGAGGACATGAAGGTTCCCGTGATCGCCGCGGTGAACGGCTTCGCCGTGACCGGCGGCTTCGAGCTGGCGCTCGCCTGCGACTTGATCGTCGCCGCCGAGGACGCGCAGTTCGCCGACACCCATGCGCGCGTCGGCGTGATGCCCGGCGGCGGAATGACGGCGCGCCTGCCGCGCGCCATCGGCATCCGCAAGGCCAAGGAGATGTCGCTCACCGGCAATTATCTGGGCGCGCGCGAGGCCGAGCGGATGGGCCTGGTGAATCGCGTGACGCCGAAGGGCGAGGCGCTCAACGAGGCGCGCGCGCTGGCCACACAAATCCTGAGCGCGAACCAGACCGTCGTGCGCGAGCTGACCAGGCTCTACGACCAGACCACGCGGGCGACGCTCGGCGACGCGATCCGGATCGAGCAGGAGGCGTTTCGCGCTTACAACTCGCGCGCCAACCTCAAGGACCTCGAACAGAATCGCCAGGCCGTGATGGAACGCGGGCGGGCGCAATCGGGACCGCGCAAATAAGCCGCGCGATCGCGCCAAACCGCGTTCTCCCTTTGACTCGGCCGATTGAAGAATGAGGCGTTAGCGATGAAATCCGCAAGACGAACGTTCGCCGCCCTATGCGCCGTGATCGCGATCGCGGCCGGCGCGCCGACCGGCGCCCGCGCCGCCGCCCGGCATCCGAAAGTGATCCATGAAGCCGCGCTTCCGGCG
>JAJXYM010000400.1 GCA_021780585.1 Deltaproteobacteria bacterium | reverse complement strand
AATCACGTTGACGCCTACCTGCTCGCCAACGGCCGCACGCTGTTTATCCTGGGCCAGGGCCGGCTGGTCAATCTCGCCTGCGCCGAGGGCCATCCCGCGCAGGTGATGGATATGAGCTTCGCGACGCAGGCGCTGGCCGCGCGCTGGACCGCGACCAGCGCGACCATGCCGGTCAAGGTGCATGAAGTCCCGCCGGCGATCGACGAGGAGGTCGCGAGCCTCAAGCTGGCGGCGATGGGTATCCGGATCGACGCGCTCTCCGAGGAGCAGAAGAAATATCTGTCGAGCTGGCAATCCGGCACCTGAGTCGGGCGCCGAACGCTACCGCATAAATCGCGACGGACGGACGCTGATTGGCGCCCGTCCGTTGTTTTTTTTGAGGGTTAAGGAGCGCGCAAACCGCGCGAGCGGGCGCGTCAGTCGGCTTCGACCGGGACTTTTTTCCAGCGCCGATAGGCCTCGCCCGCGGCGAAGCAGCACAGGATCAATGCGATCGCGGCGAAGAAGCGCGGCTGCGTCGGATGCCATAGCGCGTCGCCGAGCAGCGCGAACAGAATCGTGCCCGGGATCAAGCCGACCGCGCTCGCCCAGAAATAATCGCTGAAGGTGATCGGCGAGGCGCCGGCCAGCAGATTCAGTGCGTTATAAGGAATCACGGGCACGATCCGCAGATAGAGGATGATATAAAAGCCGTTGCGCGCGAGCCGCGCGAGCAGTTTGCGGAAACGATCGCCAATCATGTTCTCGACGAACGAGCGGCCCAGCAAACGTCCCGCGCCGAACGCGACCAGCGCGCCCAGATCGGCGCCCACCAGCGACCACACCGCGCCCCATAGCGCGCCGAACGCCAATCCTCCCGCGATCGTCATCACCGCGCCCGGCACCAGGAACGACGGCCCGAAGGCGTACAGGGCGATATAGGCGACCGGCCCCCAGAAACCCCATGATTGCACTTCCGCCTTGATCAGCCGCGGATTCTCGAACCATTCCGCATGGGTGGCCAGCAGATAGATCGAGCCGCCCATCAGCAGCGCGAGGCCGCCGATCCGCAACCAGGTGAGCATCGGGGAAGGCCGCGTCGGAGGCCGGCCCGAGGCCGAGGGAATCTGTGGAACCGCCGCCATATGCAGACCCTGATGATACGGAGCGGCCTGTTTTGAGACAAGGCGCGTCCGGACCGGCGCTGAGTCGCAGCCGCCAGCGTTGGCCGACCGCGTTCGTAGGCCGTGGTCACGCGCGACGGGGTTCGACGCCCTTGACCGCGAGCACTTCCAGCGCCGGCTTGCGATCTCCGGTGCAATTGATCATGCGCGGCGCGCTCAGGACCGTCAGGTGGAATCCGAGCGCACGGTACAACTCGACAATCCGGTCGGTCGCCTGATTCGACAGCGCGACCGGACCCGGATGACGCGCGAGCCATCGCGCCAGCCGCACCTGATCCGACCATCCGAATCCCTCTTTCGCATAGTGCGTGAATTCGACGTCGTAGGGCGGATCGGCGTAAATGAAATCGTCCGCCGCGAGCCTCAGCCGCGCAAAATCTCCGCGCCGGAAATTCCATCCGGCGAATTCGCGCCGGTACGCGGAAAAGTCGCGACGGTAGTTAATCCGATGGTGCCGGCCGAACGGCACATTGAAGAAGCCATCGGCGTTGAACCGGCACAGGCCGTTGTAGCCGGTGCGATTCAGATAGTAGAAGAGTTCGGCCGCTTCCGCCGAATCATCCCGTTCCAGCGCGATTAGTTGATTGAAGCGGGCGCGATGCTCGTAATACAGCGTGGCTTCGTTGCGCATCGGGAGACCGATTCGCAAGCCGCGTTTGAGCCATCGATAGAAGTTGACCGCGTGCGGATTGATATCGTTCAGCAGCGCGCGTCCGGGCTTGAGCCCCAGCGTGATCGCCAGTCCGCCGCAGAACGGCTCGACCAGCCGGCGATGGTCATGGCCGCGCCATAGCTCGCGCAGGTGGGGGAGCAGCCAGCGTTTGCCGCCCGCCCACTTCATCGGCGGGTTGAGTTGATCCGCCGCCGTCTTGCCGCAATCCAGCGCCGCCGCCATCTATTCCAGTCTATACGCTATAGACCGCCGCGATAAAATTCGAAAATCGAATGACGGAATCATGCTCGGCGGCGATCGAACCGACCTGGATCGCGCCGGCATCGGCGTGAACGTGTCGCCGCGGGCGCATGGCGTTTGTGATCGCACCAGCGACCGGACTAGATTTGCGATCGCGGACCCGGCTGCGGGCGCACGCGCCAATCCATCGGCAAAAGGAACTTCGTGCGATGCTGGAATTGAAGGACAAGGTCGCGATTATCACCGGCGGCGGTTACGGAATCGGCAAGGAGATCGCGCTCGCCTACGCCCGTCACGGGATGAAGCTTGCGCTCGCCGCCCGCTCCGAAGGGCCGCTGGCCGAAAGTCGCGCCGCGGTCGAAAAGCTTGGCGCGAAGGCGATTACGATTCGCACCGACGTCGCCAAGGAGGCCGATTGCGCGCGGATGGTCGAGCAGACGATCGCGGCTTTCGGCCGCGTCGATATCCTGGTCAACAACGCCGGAATCGCCGGACCAACCAAGCGGCTTACCGAGATGTCGCTCGCCGAATGGCAGGAAGTGATCGATATCAACCTGACCGGCGCGTGGCTTGCCGCGCGCGCGGCGCTGCCCGCGATGGCGAAGCAGGGCGGCGGCAACGTCCTGATGATCTCCTCGGGCGCCGGACGGCGCGGCTATCCGCTGCGCTCGCCCTATGCCTCGTCGAAATGGGCCATGATCGGGCTCACGCAGACGCTGGCCGGCGAATGGGGACCGGCGGGAGTGCGCGTCAATTGCATCTGCCCCGGCGCGGTCGAAGGCGATCGGATCGAGCGCGTGATGCATGCGCGGGCGGAGGCGCTCGGCGTGCCGTACGCGCAGATTCGCAAGGGTTTCGAGTCGGGCGCGGCGCTGCAGCGAATCGTGACCGAGGCCGAAGTCGCGCGGGTCGCCGTCTTCCTGATCAGCGATCTTTCGGCCGGCGTCACCGGCCAGACGATCAACGTCGACGCCGGCAGCATCATGAACTGACCCGCGCCGCGTGAACGACTTGCCTAACGTGGCTGGACGGATCGGGATTCTTCGCGTCGGCAGCCTCGCTCAGAATGACATGGTGGGGAATATTCAAAGCCGCACATGTTATTCTGAACGGTCTGAATTTGTGATTCTGAGCGAAGCGAAGCATCCCTGCCGGGCGCGGGCGGCGGGCGCGAAGATTCCGCGTTGCTGTGATTCGATCGCCAGGCTATCGCGCGCGGCTCCGGTCAGCGCGCGAGATCGTGATCGCGCACGGCCGCGTCGTATCCCGCCCGCGCCAGCCAGTCGCGCAGTTCGCGCGCCAGCACGGGCGAGCGATGGCGTCCGCCGGTGCATCCGAGTCCGATCGTCAGATAGCTTTTGCCCTCGCGGCGATAGAGCGGCAGGAGAAATTCGAGCAGTTCGCCCGTCCGCGCGAGAAATCCTTGCGCCTCCGGTTGCGCCATCACGTACTCGCGCACGGGCGCGTCGAGTCCGGTGAGCGCGCTCAACTCGGCGACGAAAAACGGATTCGGGATGAAGCGCAGATCAAGCATCAGGTCGAGTCCGACCGGATGGCCGTATTTGTAGCCGAACGAGACCAGCGCAATCGCCATTTGCCGCCGGTCCGCCGCGCCCATCACGGCCGCCGTCATGACCTCGCGCAGTTCATGCACGGTGAGCGTGGTGGTGTCGATGACGCGGGTGGCGCGCTCGCGGATTTCAGCCAGCGCGAGACGTTCGCGCCGGATACTGTCGGCGACGCTGAGGCCGGTTTCGGCCAGCGGATGGGGCCGGCGGCTTTCCGAGTAGCGGCGCGCCAGCACGTCGTCGGAAGCGTCGAGGAAAATGATCTCCGGGCGGGTTTCGGCGCGCTCGAGTTCGTCGAGCGCGCGCGGCCATTGGGGGAAAAAGATGCGCTCGCGGGCGTCGATTCCCAGGGCGACATTGGCGATCGGAGGCGCATGCGCGGCGGCCAGCCTGACCACCGTCGGCGCCAGCGCGACCGGCAGATTATCCACGCAGTAGAAGCCCAGGTCCTCGAGCACGCGCATCGCGGAGACCCGCCCCGATCCGGAGACGCCGGTGACGATTATCACCCGCGTCGGCGAAAGCGCGCCGCCGTCTTGCGCATTCATCGCTGGAACTTCATCGCGCGCCGGCTCCCGATACTGACCGCTGGCGCCGCTCCCGGGGCGGCGCCGATGCTCAGTAGCGGCCGTCCTCTTCGACGATTAGCCGGTAAATCTCCCCGGCTCCGGAGGCCGCGATCAGCTTCTCGCGAAAGGCGTTGTCCTTGAACAGCCGCGAGACCCGCGCCAGCGCCTTCAGATGCAGGCTGGTGGAATCCTCGGGCGCGACCAGCACGAAGAACAGACGCGTCGGACCGCCGTCGAGCGATTCGAAATCCACGCCCGTGCGATGGCGTCCGAAGACGCCCAGAATGCGTGTGACGCCGCGCACCTTGCCGTGCGGAATCGCGATACCGTCGCCGATCGCGGTCGAACCGAGCCGCTCGCGCTCGGCCAGCACGGCGGCCAGCTCGGCGGCGTTCATTTCCGGATAATGCGCGGCGAAGCATCCCGCCAGCTCATGGAGTATCTGGGGCTTGGTCGTTCCCTTGAGGTCCGGCAGCACCATCTCCGGTCCCAGGATTTCAGTGATCTTCATCGCTTCAGGCGCGATCGTTGCCGGAGTACGTGGCCGTCTGAGCGGCGGCGCTCATGACCTCTCCCGCGGACGGCGCGCGTACTTTCTTGGTTTTGGATTTGCCTAAATGACTCTTGAGCTGGCGGCCGATTTTGTCCGCCAGCAAATCGATGACCGCGTACAGGTCCTTGGTCTCCTCCGCGGCGGTCACGGCCAGCCGGCCCGATTTGACCGTTACCTCGCCGTGCTGGCGATACTTGTCGACGGTCAGGATGAGATGGGCGTCGCAGGGACGTTTGAGCAGCTTGCCCACGTGGGCGAATTTGCGTTCGGCGTACGCGCGCAGCGCGTCGGAAGAATCGACGTGGCGGAAAGTGACCGTCACCGCTGGCGGCGGCGTCGCCGCTTTGCGCGCCGTCGCACGGACCTTGCGCGCCGCGGCCCGGCCGCGTTTGCCTTCGCTCGTCTTGCGTTCCATACGAATTACCGCCCTTCCTCCGGTGCCGTCAGGCGATCCGCTTGCGCCGGCCCGACGGCAGAATCCCCAACGCCTGCCGATACTTCGCCACCGTCCGTCGCGCGATATTGATCTGGTCCTTGCGCAGGATCTCCGCGATCGACTGGTCCGAGAGCGGATTGTGGTTGCCCTCGCCGGCGACCAGCGCGCGAATCTTTTCCTTGACCGTCTCGGCGCTCACGTCCTCGCCGTCGGCCGCCTTGACTCCGGAGGTGAAGAAAAACTTGAGTTCGAAAATGCCCTGCGGCGTATGCGCGTACTTGTTCGCGGTCGCCCGGCTGATGGTGGACTCGTGCATGTTGATATCCACCGCCACGTCCTTCAGCACCAGCGGCTTGAGATGGCTCACGCCATGCTCGAAAAAAGCGTGCTGGAATTTGACGATCGAATTGGCGACCTTGAAGATGGTTTGCTGGCGCTGATAGATGGATTTCACCAGCCAGCGCGCCGAGCGCATCCGCTCCTGCAGATATTCCCGCGTTTCGGCCCCGACCCCGGCGTCGTTCATCACGCGCTGATAGTAATTGGCCAGCCGCAGCCGCGGCACCGCGCTCTCGTTGAGCGTGACCATGAAGTCGTCGCCAACTTTCTGGATATACACGTCGGGCACGATATAGGCCGGCTCCTGGCCGCCGTAATCGCGCCCCGGCTTGGGCTCGAGCAGCGAAATCACCTTGGCCGCGCCGCCCACCAACTCAAGCGAGATGCCCATGGCGCGCGCGATTTCGTTGTAGCGATGCTTCTCCAGCAGGTCGAGATGGTTGAGCACGATGCGCGCCGCGAGCGATTCCTCCATCCCCAGATTGGCGAGCTGCGCATGGAGGCATTCGCGCAGATCGCGCGCGCCCACGCCCGGCGGATCCAGCCGCTGCACCCGCTTGAGCACGCGCCCGACCCGATCGACCTCGCATTCGAGCTGCGCGGCCAACTCCTCCAGCGGAGTTTCGAGATAACCGTCGTCGTTGAGATTGTAGATGATCGTCGCGCCGACCCGCTGATCGGTTTCGTCGAAATTCGACATCCGCATCTGCCACATCAGATGGTCTTCGAGCGAAGTCTTGCGGGTGAGCGTGTTTTCGAGCGTGTTGCGCCGTTCGTCGTCCGGGTCGCCGGCCTCGCCGTCCTGCCAGTTGTTCGAATAATTCTCCAGATATTCGCGCCAGTCGAGCTTGTCCAGCCGGCTCAGCTCGCGCAATTCGGCGGCCGCGTCGGGCGGTTCCGTGGCGACGGTCTCGGCCGGCCGATCGTCGGCCGTCGGCTCCCATTCGGATTCGCCGTTGGCGAGCGCCGTCTCGCGATCGGGTTCGGCCGCGAGCGGCTCGCCGTCGGCCGGGGCGTTCGCGGCGCTCTCGTCGTTTTCGTGATTCGCGGCGGCTTCGGCGACGCTATGGTCGAGCGGCTCGAGCATCGGATTCGAATCGAGTTCGCTCTGCACCACCGCTTCGAGTTCGGGCAGCGACAGTTGCAGGATCTTGATCGCCTGCTGCAACTGCGGCGTCATCACCAACTGCTGGCGCAGCCGCAGGTCCTGTCCGAGTTTTACTTCCAGCGCCATCTACTTGTCGCCCGGGTCGGTCATTACGTTCGAGCCGGTCCGGGCCTCGCCGCCCGTTCCGGCGCCGCCGGCCGCTCCGCCACTATTATCCTGATTTTTCGCCTCCCGAGGGAAGATCACCGCTTTGGGCTGTTCGACCTCGCTTTTGCCGGTCTGCAGAAACACCGTGATCTTCGTGCCGGCGATCTGGTCGCGTCCGTCATGCACTACCGGATTGCCGGTCAGCACCACCGTATGCCTGGTTTCGTCGAGCACCGCGTGCTCGCCCGTGGCCCAGCGCTGGTCCTGGCTCATGCGCACGTTGCCGTCGGCGAACATCGTTTGCACCTGATGGAAATCCTTGCCGTACATCACCCGCAGCGTGTCGCTGGTCAGTTCGCTGCCCGCTTGCACGGCATGGACGTGGCCGGTGAACAGGACGGAATTGTTCTTGTAGTCGAGATTGAGTTGGTCGGAATTGATATTGATCGGCCCGTGGTTCGACTTACCCTCGAAGCCCGCGAACGGCGACTCGTTCGCGCCCGCCGGCTGGGTCGAGGCCTGCCCGACGCGCGCCGGCGGCGATGACGACGGCTTGATTCGACTCGCGCCGGCGGTGGCGCGCCGATCGGCCACGGCCGGAACGTTGGGCCCGGCGGAGTTATCCGGCACGCTGACCTCGCTGCTCGGCGGCGGCCGTTCGATTACTCCCGGCCCCGCCTGCGCCGCCGCCGGCCCCGCGACCATCAAGACCAGCGCGAGCGCGCCCGCCGCGACATTACCCGTCGTTTCACGAGACTTTGGCATCGGCGCCCTTTTTCCCCGGCACGATCCGCGTGTTTACCTGCTTGAGCAACTCGAACACTTCCGTCTTGGGATGGCCGTTGAGGCCGATTCCCGTGACCGTCAGCCCCTCGCCAACGATGGTCACCAGGCCGGGAGCCGTCAATTGGTCGGCGTCCGGCTGGAACAGCGCGCTATCCGTCGTCAGCACGAAATCGCCGTAATGCACCACCACTCCGCCGCTCAATTCGGCCTGCTGGACATGGTTGCCGTCGAGCTTGAGCGCCGCGCGCGGCGCCACCAGGCTCACCTGCTTGCCGTCTTTGGCGACCATCTCGAGATTCGCGTGATCCAGCTTAATCCCGGTTTTATCGACCGAATAGTTGGCGTTGATCGCCCTGAGCACCCACTGATTTTCGGCGCCCTTCATCTCCGTCCAATGGAAATTGCGCGCGTGAACCATCGCGTCCGGCCGCATCCCGGCCGCGGTCACCAACTTTTGCTCGGGTTTGCGATGACGAACGACGACCACGGTGAAGATCAGGATGGCCGCCAGCGCGACGCTTCCGATCAGCGCGAGCGCCTTGGCGATACGCCTCGGACTCATTCGCTTGCCTTAATCCATCAACGCTATCAAGCGTTGCGCCTCCGGTAAATCGTCCGCCGGCGCGCAATCCCAATGCGCGCGCCGCGGCGCGTGTCCGACACTCTAAAGTTAATCATCGGGAACCGCGGAGGGCCAGTCGCCGCGCGCGAGCCGGCCGCGACAATTGGACTTCGCCGTGGAGGTTATGCGGGAAGCACGCGGGCGCGCGCGATCGCGTCGATCCGCTTGAGTTCCTCGAGCAGCGTGGCCATCCGCGCCAGCGGATAGGAATTCGGACCGTCGCTCAACGCCCGATCGGGGTCCTCATGCACCTCCATGAAGACCGCGTCGATTCCCACCGCCGCCGCCGCGCGCGCCAGCGGCGCGATAAACTGACGCTGGCCGAGCGATTTCTCGCCGCCCGCACCCGGCAATTGCACCGAATGGGTCGCGTCGAAGCAGACCGGATAGCCCAGCTCGCGCATGATCACCAGCGACCGCATATCCGAAACCAGGTTGTTATAGCCGAAGGAAAAGCCGCGTTCCGTCAGCACCAGCCGCCGGCATCCGGCCGCCTCCGCCTTGGCCACGACCGCCTTCATCTCCCACGGCGCCAGGAACTGCCCCTTTTTCAGATTCACCACGCGGCCAGTGCGCGCCGCCGCCATCACGAGGTCGGTCTGGCGGGAGAGCAGGGCGGGAATCTGCAATACGTCGGCGACCGCGGCGGCCGCCTCGGCCTGCGCCGGCTCGTGAATATCGGTCAACACCGGCATCCCGGTTGCGCGCTTGACGCGGGCGAGAATCTCGAGTCCCTCGGCCAGGCCGGGGCCGCGAAACGACGCGACGCTGGTGCGATTCGCCTTGTCGAACGAGGACTTGAAAACGATCGGCACGCCGGTTTGACGGGAAATCGCCGCAATCTTTTCGGCGTGTCTGAGGCACGCGTCGGCGTTCTCGATTACGCACGGTCCCGCTATCGCCACCAGTTTCGGTCCGCCGAAGACGACCCCGCCGCCCGCGTCGATTTCCACGACTCCGTTCACGCCGTCCTGAGCTCCCGCACCTTCGAACGCTCCGGCGCCATCGCCGCCCGCCGTTGCACCGCCGCGCGCATCAGTCCGCGGAACAGCGGATGGCAATCCAGCGGACGCGACTTCAGCTCCGGATGGAACTGGCAGCCCAGGAACCACGGATGCTTCGGCAGCTCCATGATTTCGACCAGGGTGTCGTCGGGCGACGCGCCCGAAGCCTTGAAGCCAGCCTTTTCCAGCGCCGCCCGATAGTGATTGTTGACTTCGTAGCGATGGCGATGGCGCTCGCAGACGCGATTGCGCCGATAGAGCGAATAGGCCAGCGTGCCCCTTTTGATCGCGCACGGATACGCCCCCAGCCGCATCGTGCCGCCCTTGTTCGCGACGCCCTTCTGATGCTCCATCATGTCGATCACGGCATCGGGCGCTTTATCGTCGAATTCGCGCGAATTCGCCTTTTTGAGTCCCAGCACGTCGCGCGCGTACTCGATCACCATCACCTGCAGTCCCAGGCAGATGCCGAGGATCGGCACGCCGTTTTCGCGCGCATAGCGCACGGCGCGGATCTTGCCTTCGATGCCGCGCTCGCCAAACCCGCCCGGAATGATTATCGCATGCGCCGCCGCGAGCCGCTTGGCCGGATCGCCCTTTTCCAGCTCCTCGGCGTCGACGTAATCGATCTGCATCCGCGCCTCGTTGGCGATCGCGCCGTGGGCGAGCGCCTCATGCAGGCTTTTGTACGAATCGACCAGATTCACGTACTTGCCCACCACCGCGATATTGACGGTGACCTTGGGATTCTGCGCGGTCTTCACCAGCCGGCGCCATTTGGCCAGATTCGGCTGCCCGGTCCAGATATTGAGCTTCTCGACCACGCGCTGGTCAAAGCCCTCCTCATGGAACTTGAGCGGCACTTCGTAGATGGTCTCGACGTCGACCGCCGCGATTACGCAATTTACCTCGACGTTGCAGAAATGCGCGATCTTGGCTTTGAACTTCTGCTCCAGCGGCCGATCGCATCGGCACAGCAGGATATCCGGCTGAATCCCCAGCCCGGTCAGCTCCTTCACGCTATGCTGCGTCGGCTTGGTCTTGAGCTCGCCGGCCGCCGGGATGAACGGCACCAGCGTCAGATGGACGTAGAGCACGTTTTCGCGCCCGAATTCCCAACGGAACTGCCGCACCGCCTCCAGAAACGGCAGGCTCTCGATATCGCCGACGGTGCCGCCGACCTCGACGATACATAGATCATTGTCGGCCGCCGCAAGCTGAATCCGCCGCTTGATCTCGTCGGTGATATGCGGAATCACCTGCACCGTCGCGCCCAGATAATCCCCGTGCCGCTCCTTTTGGATCACCGCGTCGTAAATCTGCCCGGTCGTGCAGTTGTTGCGCCGCCCCATCGTGGTATGCACGAAGCGCTCGTAATGGCCCAGATCAAGATCGGTCTCGGCGCCGTCGTCGGTGACGAAGACCTCGCCGTGCTGCAGCGGACTCATCGTGCCCGGATCGATGTTGATGTACGGGTCCATCTTGAGCAGCGTGACCTTGAGGCCGCGCGCTTCCAGCAACGCCCCGAGCGACGCCGCCGCCAGCCCCTTGCCCAGCGACGAGACCACGCCGCCGCTGACGAAAATGAATTTGGTCTTGCCTCGCTCCACGATGCTTCCTCCGGGCTATTCCGCGTCCCGCGCGGCCCGATTCGCCAACTCCAGGTCCTCCGGCGTATCCACTTCGAGCGACGGCGCGGCTGAATTGACCACGCGAATCCGATAGCCATGCTCGAGCGCGCGCAACTGTTCGAGCTTCTCGATTCCCTCCAGCACGCCCGGCGTCAGCGCCGCGAAGCGCAACAGGAAATCCCGCCGATAGCCATATACGCCGATATGGCGGCGCGCCGCCGCCGGAACGCCGCCGCCGTCACGCATGCATGGAATCGGACTGCGCGAGAAATAGAGCGCGTCGCCGTGCGCGCCGCATACCACCTTGACCTTGTTCGGATTGCGCCATTCCTCAAGGTCCGCGATCGGCGTCGCCAGCGTCGCCATCGCCAGCCCGGCGTCGGCGGTCATTGCCGCGCTCAGCGCGTCGAGGTCCTCCGGCGCGATAAACGGCTGATCGCCCTGCACGTTCAGATAGATTTCCGCCGTGACGCGACGCGCCACCTCCGCGATCCGGTCGGTGCCGCTCTGATGCGCCGCCGAGGTCATTGCGGCCTCGCCGCCAGCCGCGCGCACCGCCGCCGCGATTCGTTCGTCGTCGGTCGCGACGATCACCCGCGCGAGCGATCGCGCGCGCCGCGCCTGACGCATCACCCGCACGATCATCGGCACGCCGCCGATCGCGCTCAGCGCCTTGCCCGGCAGCCGCGTGGAGTCGTAGCGCGCCGGTATTATCGCGATTACCGGCACGGGGTCAGGTTCCTTTCAGCGATGTCGGGAAAACCGTCGCGCGGGCGCACATTCAACGGTAACCGCCGGTACCAGCGGTTGTCAATTCACTGTCCCGCCATCGCCCCACAGACCGCACTCGGCTCTCCACAGGCGCGCCCCGCGCTTGCATCCGCGCCCGCCACCGCGCACGATCGCCGG
>JAJXYM010000332.1 GCA_021780585.1 Deltaproteobacteria bacterium | reverse complement strand
GACGTGCGCTCAATGCTTGAGGAACTCGCGCACCGCCTTGGCCAGCGCGGCCGGCTGCTCGAGCGGCGTCATATGGGCGGCGCGATCGATCAGCTCGACCTTCGCGTTCGGAATCACCTGTTTGAATTCGTCGGCGTAGACCGGCCGGGTCAGACCGTCCTGCTTGCCCCATACGATCAGGGTCGGCGCGGCGATCCGATGGGCGCGCTTGCGCAGCCCCTTGTCCGGAATCGGCCAGGTGAACTTGCCCGCGCATCCGAGCGCCCAGGTGACGCGAATCAGCGATTCCGCATCCTCGGGATTCGCGAAGATGTGCTTGCGCGCCGGATTGTGCGGGTCGGCGAAGAGCAGTTTTTCGAGCTGCGCCTCCGGCATCACCATGTAAGTCGCGATCGGCGCGTCGTCACGCCACAGTCCGAGCGAGTTCACCAGCACCAGCCGCGAGACCCGGCGCGGATTGCTGGCCGCCAGCTCCGCCGCGATCATCCCGCCAAAGGAGTGGCCCATCACGGCGGGCGCTTCCAGCCCAAGCCGATCGAACATCTCGTAGTAATGGAGCACCAGGTCCCAAACGTCGTCGAGCGGCTTGATCGCGTCGGGATCGCCGGCGCTGGTGCCCGGCAGTTCGGGCGCGTAGACGGTGAAATCGCGCGCGAGCAGGTCCAGCGTCTCGTCCCATACCAGGCCGTAGCCGCTATGCAGATAGACCAGCGCGGGACCGCTGCCGGCCACCTTCACATGCGTGGTGACCTTGCCGTCCCAAAGTTTGAGGGTCTGTTCGGAAGTCGCAGCCATTTTGGATTCGCTCTCTTCAGGATTTTCGTTTGGCTCCGGGAGCGCGGCGCGGCCCCGAGGCTTCAGGGACGGACCGGTCGCGACGCCGGATTCCGATCATGCGGCGGCGGACGCCGCGCGGGACGTCCGCCGCCAGGCTCTATCGCTCCAAATCGCGCCTATTTGCCGGCGCGCGCCTCGCCCCGCGCCAATTGCGCCACGCGATCGGCGTTGACCTTGCCCTGCAGCCCCTTCGGCCACCAGCGGTTCTGCCAGCCGTCTTCGTCCCAGACGTTACGGAAATGTGGCAGCACCTCGCGCGCGAACAGGTCGATATTCTTGAGCGTCAACTCATGCGGCATCGAGCCGATCTGCAGCAGCACCATCAGATTGCCGACGCGCAGCTTCTTCACCGCCTGCATCAACTGGTCGCGCACCGAGGCGGGACTGCCGGCGATCACGAACTGGTTGTCGACGAAGTCCTTGTACTTCCAGTTGCCGACCGAATTGATCAGCTCCATCTGCATCGGCAGCAGGTTCTTCACGCTGTTGGAGAGGCTGCGATAGTCCTGATTGCCGGGGATCATCTGGTACTCGTTCAGGATATGCAGGCATTTGTCGTAGAAGTAGCGGATATGCGGATAGTATTCCTGCTCGGCCTTGGCGTCGGTCTCCGACACTACGACGAGCTGCAGGAAGCCGGCGCGATAGGGATTCGTGTCGAGTCCGCTCTTGGCGACGAACTCCCAGAACCCGTCCATCACGCGCTTGCCGAGATTGTTCCCGTAATAGCTCAGGAAACAATAGCAATGGTCGTGTTTGGCGGCGAAATCCCAGGTGCTGAGACTGCCGGCGCCGGGAACCCATACGGGGGGATGCGGCTCCTGAATCGGGCGCGGCCACAGATTGACCATCGGCAATTTGAAGTACTTGCCGTTCCACGCGAAAATCTCGCGCGACTGCCACGCCTTCATGATCAGGTCGTGCGCCTCGTAGTAGCGCTCGCGATGCTCGATCGGGGTGATGCCGTAGCAGAGATTGGCGTCCATCGGCGTGCCCAGCGGCATCCCGGCAACCATCCGGCCGCCGCTGATACAGTCGAGCATGCCGTATTCCTCGGCCACGCGGATCGGCGGAATCGTGGTCGGCAGCGTCGCGCCCATCTGCACCACGGCGCAATCGAGACCGTTGGTGGCGCGCGCCAGCGCCGATCCCATCAGGTTGGGACTAGGCATGAAGCCGTAGGCGTTCTGATGATGCTCGTTGACGCAGATGCCGTCCATGCCGGCCTTGGCCGCGTAAATCAATTCGTCGAGCGTCCAGTTGTAGTACTGTCCGACTTTTTGCGGATCGGCCAATTCCCAAAACGGCGGGTCAACCCATACCGATTGATACCGCTTCTCGAAATCCGCGGGCAGCTCCCGATACGGCATCAGGTGAAACATTGAAATCTTCATGCCTGTCTCCTTGCGAAGCCACTCAGCAAGCTGATCGCGGAACAGCTCGCCGACCGAACGCGATCGCGGCGGCATTCCGGAACAACGGTCGTATGGCTTAAGTCCCCGCTTCGGTTCATACCGATTCGAACGGCGCTTCGCAACCCGCACAATCCTCAAAACCAATTGGCGTCAGCGTTCGCACTCTCCGGCCAGCGCTTTTAGCCTTGCCACGGCGGAATCGTCGCGCCAATAAAAGCCGTCACGCTGTTGTCTCCCGGATTGGTCACCCACACGTCGCCGAGCTGATCGATAGCGATACCGACCGGCCGATCGAGTCCGGTTCCGGTGAAGCCGCCAGCCGGAGACAGCGGAGCGCCCAGTTCGAGGGGGCCACGTACCTGCGGCCCTATGCGCCCATTCAATTCGGTGACGCTGTTGGCGCCTCGCGCGTGGTTCGCAATCCAAAGATTACCGGCGCCGTCGAAAGCGATGCCCTCCGGCTCCCTCAAGCCGCCGCCCTTGAAAGGCGAACCGGGTAGCGGCCGGCCAGAGCCGTCAAACGCCGATACGCTGTCGCCCGCGCGATTAGTCGCCCACAGCATCGCGTCATGCAAATTGTAAATTATCCGCGCTGGCCCCTTCAGGCCTGCGCCGCTGAGCCTGCCGACCAACGCGGCGTTTTCGCAGCGCACGTCAGGCGACCGCAGCATCAAGATTTCGTCCGCTCCGGAATTCGCGACGCAGGTGTCGGCTTGGGTCGTCAACGGACAGATCGTCGCCGCGGCTGGATTCTTCAACCCCAGGTTTTCCAGCGGCTTGCCACACGCGGACCCGTCCAGCATGAAGAAACTGACCCGATCCGCGCCAGCGTTCATCACTGCGACAACCTGATCGCGTGTCATCCGTCCATTGACGGAAGCGTAAACCAGGTTGTTCGGAGAAGTTGCGATCGCGGCCGGAGCTGAGAGGCCATTACCGGTTAGCTGATGCACGGCGCAGGTTTTTAGATTGACGACGCTCACGCTATCGTTGTCGCGGTTCGCGACCCACAGTGTCGGCGCGGTCGGCGCAACGTCTGGAACTTGGCCAGCATCGCCTGGGATAACGATCATCGCCGCCGGCCGGCTCATCCCAGGCAAAGCCAGGCCGTCTTTTGCACACCGCCGCGCGCCAAAACTGGCCGGATCGGTATCGAGTCCGACCAGGCGATTGTCGCCGGAATTCGCGATCCAAAGCGCATGGCTTCCGGGCTCCGCCGCGATGGCGGTGGGACGGCTAAAACCGCCCGCGAAGTTGACCGTGAACAGCCACGCGCCAGGCGCCGCCGCCAGCACCGGTTGATACGGCGGATTGGGCGGCATCATCGCGAACACCGCTGGGACGTTTGCGGCTGGATTAGCGAGAATCGCCCGAAGCGCCGCAAGCGTATCGCGGGGCGTCACTGGCTTCGCTCTGGACGGCGCCGCCAATGGCGTAATCGTCGCAAAGAGCTTGCCGCATCCCGGGAACGCGGGTGCGGCAGAAGTTACGCAGGCGGAAATTATGTCCGCCAGCGTGTCGACCAACGCGGGGCGGTTGCGACCCTCGCGCAAAATCGGACGCAGCTGGCCGGTTGCAACGTCAACAAATGCGCGCGCGAGTCCGAACGGACCCGGAGGGAGCGTTTCCCCGCTTTGGTCCAGAAATCTTCGACCCAGGGTAAACGCCGAAATTACCGTCGTGAGTTCATTGATAGTGACATGATCAGCGATCTGACCCAGGGCTAGCATCAGCTTGATCGACGGGTTCGGACCGTTGCCAACGTCGCCGCCGCTCGCGATCAGGTAGAGCGAGCCAGCCATCGGCCGCGCAAAGATCGTCGCCGGGCCGTTGCGGCCGGCTCCAGGCGGTTGCATCGCCGGCGATACCATCGGCTCCTCGACGCCGGCCTTGCCGACATCGATCGAAAACGCCCCGTTTGCGTCGGTGATAGCATGAGCGACCGCGGCGGAAACGCCCATGCAGGGATCAGGTACGCACTCGAAAACCGTTCCGTATAGCGACACGGTGGCTCCCGCGATCGGCGTGTCGCCGGCGACGACCCGCCCCGAAATTAGTCCGCTTGGCGCGGCAGCGGCGTACGATCGGTTGAGAAACGTTGCCATGACGAGCAAGGCGAACACCACCGCGGTCGTACGGCTGATCGCGTGCTTCATCGCTCTCCGTTTCGGCCCTCAGTTGCGCCCCGCCATGTTGCGCCGGGGTCTCTGCTCCGCCGCTGGTCAGGCACGGCCCGTTTCAAGGCAGTACAGCGAGTAAAAATACATCATTACGAGGGAAATTACGCTGAATAACGGTGAAAGATACAGACCAATTAACTCATGATTAAGTAGCGGAACGCGTCGCGCGGCGCGGGTCAGTGCGCGACGTTGAAGCTCCAGGCGTAGTCGCGTTCGTCGGTCGTGATCGCGACCTTGTAGACGCCGGGATGAAGCGGCGCGCGCGGAATCAGGATAATCGCGCCAAAGGTCGCGAGGATCTTGCGGCCGCGCCGCTCGGTTTCGGGATCGGGATTGACGTAGGTGGTAGCGTCGATCCCGCAGGCCTCGAGTGGCGCGCCATCCGCGGGCGTGATTGAGAAGCTCTTGAGCCGGGCGGGATGAAAATAGGCGGTCTGGAGCGTGATTGGCAGGCCGGTCGGCTCGACGTAGCCGGGACAGGCGCTCAAGGGGTCGGGCCATTCGCCGGTTTCGCCCTCCAGATTGGTCGTGGCGCCGTCGGGGGGAAATTCGACCGGACGTTCCATCGCGACCCCGACCGGCGCGGTCTCCATTCCGCCCAGCACGTCGAGCACCACGACGCAGACGCCGTTTTCGCAATAATCGCCGTAGCTGGCGTTTTGCAGCCGCGGATTCAGCATCGGCAAGCGATGGAACGGGCCGGCGATCCAGAGGTCGATCGCCCAGGACGGCGAGGGCGGCTCGATTGGCCCCGGCCATTCCGCGATATCGCTATGGCCGGCGGCTTTTGCTCCAGCGGCCGAATACCACGGACTGGATGTATCCTCCTCGTGGATCGCGACGCCCGGGTTGCGGCCGTCCTTGATCGCCGAAGCGTAAGTTTTGACCAGATAGCGCGCGTGGGCGCGATCGGCGCGGCTGGTCGCGTCGGTTTCGACCACTGGCTCGAGGCCCGCTTGAGCGCGATAACGATTGAGCGCGTCGAGCCACGGTCCGCCCACCCCGGCCGCGACCGGCGGCGGCGCGATCGGACCGGCTGACGCCTCCGCCGCGGGCTGCGGCGCGATCGGCGACGGCCGCGCGCCGGGTTCGACCGCGCGCGTCGGACGGGCGGCAGCGGTCGCGACCGGCGCGATCGGCCGGGCGGTGCGGGTCGGCGCTGGCGCTTCGGCGTCGAGACTCGCGACTTCGCGATCGGCCCGCAGCTTGATTTCCGCGCCGGCGAAACCGAGCGCGAACAAGATCGCGACCGTGAGCGCGACGCGCCGCGGCGTGACCCATCCGCGCCGACGCTCCGGCGCGGCCACCAGCGCATAGCGGGCGGCGCCGAAACGCAATTCGTCGCCCGGCTTGACCGCGATCGTATCGGCGACCCTGACGCCGTTGACGAAGGTGCCGTTGGTCGAGCCGAGATCGGTGAGCCGCCATTCATCGGAGCGGCGCGCGAGAGTCGCGTGGCGGCGCGAGACGCCGTCGCCCGCGATCGTCAGGTCGTTGCCGGACGCGGAGCCGACCGAGATTTCGTCCTGGTCGAGCGGAAAGTCAGGCGGCCCGACGGTTCCGATCGCCGCCAGCCGCATCCGCGCCTTCGCGCCCATCGTCAGCGCGCCGCCGTCCGCCGCGATCGGCGGGGCGCGCCGCTCAATCCAGCCGCCATTGCAGTTCGTGAAAATAGCGCCCGCGCTGGATAATCGGAATCGCCCGGACGCCGTCGGCCGGATTCGCGATCGGCTCGTCGGCCGCGCGGCCCAACTCCTCGATTACGGCGCGGCCGGAATCCGCCAGCGCATGCAGGTCGTAGCCGCCTTCGAGGACCAGCGCCATCCTGCCTGTGCAGCATTCCGCGGCGAGCCGCTTGAGCCGCCGCGTCATCGCGAGAAACCCCGCCTCGGTCACGCGCATCCCGCCGAGCGGGTCGCGGTAATGGCAATCGAAGCCGGCCGAGACCAGCACGAACTCGGGATTGAAGCGCCGCGCGATCGGGATGAGCAGGCCGTCGAAAATGCGCAGATATTCATCGTCGCCGAACGTCGCCGGCATCGGCGCGTTAACGGTGTAGCCGAGGCCCGCGCCCGCGCCGGTCTCCTCGAAGCCGCCGGTGCCAGGATAAAACGGGTACTGATGCGTCGACATGTACATCACGTCGGCCGATTCGTAGAACAGCGCCTGGGTGCCGTTGCCGTGATGGACGTCCCAATCGACGATCAGGACGCGCTTGAGGCCGTGACGCTCGATCAGGGCGCGCGCGGCGATCGCGACGTTATTGAAAAAGCAGAAGCCCATCGCGCGGCCGGGGAGCGCGTGATGGCCGGGCGGACGGACGATGGCGAAGGCGTTTTCAGCCGCGCCGCCGACGACCGCCTCGATCGCCGTAAGCGCGCCGCCGGCGGCGAGCGCCGCGACGCGCCAGGTGGCGGGCGAAGTATGAGTGTCGGGATCGAAGTCGAACCGCTTCATCGTGGCGGTGCGCTCGACGGTCTGGACATAGTCGGGGCGATGACAGAGTTCCAGCTCGGCGACCGTCGCCGGGCGCGGCGTGAGCGGAATCAGACCGGCGCGATCGAGGCTCTCGGCCATCTCGATCATCGCTTCGACCCGCTCGGGACGTTCGGGATGAACCCGCCCGGCGATATGCAGCATATAGCGGCGGTCGGAAACCAACGCGGTCTTAATCATCGTGTGACGCCCACGGCGCCTCCGCCATCATTATCCGCCCGAAGCGGCGGCGCCGGCCAGCATCCCGGCGGACTGTCGCGCCAGCGGCCATTAGCGTAACATTTAGACTTGGTAAAAGGCGCGTGGGTATCGGAGAAATAATCGTCATATTGGTGATCGCGCTGATCGTGATTCCGCCCGAGAAATTGCCGGACGTGATGCGCGCGACCGGCAAGGTGCTGCGCGAACTCAGGCTGGCGAGCAATCTCGTCGTGCATGAATTGTCGAGCGCGATCGAGGAGCCGCGGGCCGATCGCCCGAACGCGGGCGCGGCAGTGGCGCCGGAACGCGCCGCCGCCGCGAGCGCGAATCCAGCGCCGCCGCACGCGGATGACGCCAATGCGGCCGATCCGGCCACGCCGCAATCCTGACCCCGGCCAAACGACGTGAGCAGCGACGATCCGATTCCGCCGGTCCCGGACCTGCCGTCCGCCGCCGCGGCCGGCGCGCCCGCGCCGGAGCCCCATCGCAAAATCGCGCGTGCGCCCGCGCCGCCGGCGGAAACTCCCGCGGGCGGGCGGATGCCCCTGCTCGACCATCTGCGGGAGCTGCGCATCCGGCTGATTCGCGCGGCGATCGCGGTCTTCGCCGGCTTTATCCTGGCGTATTTCGGCGCCGACTGGCTGTTCGCGGCGCTGACCCTGCCGCTGCGGGCGGCGGCCCACGGCCACAACGTCATGTTGATTGGAACGGGCGTGGGCGAGGCGTTTTTCACCAAGCTCAAGGTGGCGCTGATCGCGGGGCTGTTCCTCGGCAGTCCGGTGGTATTCTACGAAATCTGGCAATTTATCGCGCCCGGCCTGTACGAGTCGGAGCGGCGGATGGCGATGCCGTTCGTTTTGTTCGCGACGCTGTTTTTCCTCGCCGGCGGCTATTTCTGCTGGGCGGTGGTGTTCAAAATCGGCTACGCCTTCTTCCTCGCGCAATACGCCAGTATCGGCGTGACGCCGACGCTCCGAATCAGCGAGTACCTGGCGTTTTCGGCCAAGCTGCTGATCGCCTTCGCGATCACCTTCGAGATGCCGATTTTCGCGTTTTTCCTGACCCGGTTGGGAATTATCGACTATCGCCTGATGATCTCGGCTTTCCGCTACGCGCTGCTGGGAATTTTCGTGATCGCGGCCGCGCTGACGCCGCCCGATATGGTGTCGCCGTTTCTGCTGGCGATGCCGTTGATTGCGCTTTACTGGCTGAGCGTTCTGGTCGCCTGGATCTTCCGCGAACGGCCGGCGGCGTCCAGCGCGCCGGCGCCGGCTCCGCCCGCGCCCTGAACCGTCCGGCGGGACCGCAACCCGAAAGGCAACCTGTCGATGGCATCGCTGGAAAATTCTCCCGTCGCGAGCGGCGCGCCCGGAATCGCCCCGCGCTGGACGCATAGCGCCAAGGATATCGTCGGCACCGCCTATTCGACCGCGAGCCGGGTCTGGTTCACGGTCTCGCGCGGGGTGCTGAGCGAAATCTACTATCCCACGCTGGATCGGCCGCAGGTGCGCGATCTGCAATTCCTGGTGAGCGACGGCGCGACTTTCTTCCACGACGCCCATCGCCATCTGCGCACGACCATCGAATATCTGGGCGACAACGGGCTGGGCGTGCGGATGGTCAACGCGGATCCGGACGGCCGCTACCAGTTGGTCGCGGAGGTCATTTCCGATCCCCATCAGCCGTGCGTGCTGATCGACACGCGGCTGGAGGGCGAGCCGGATTTTCTCAGCCGGCTGCACGTCTATGTGCTGCTCGCGCCGCATCTGGAGGTGGGCGGAGCGGGCAACAACGGCAACGCGGCGGCGATCGCGGGGCGCGAATTTTTGACCGCGCACAAGGGCGGCTCGTGGCTCGCGCTGGCCGCCAGCGCGCCGTTCGTGCGGCGCTCGTGCGGGTACGTCGGCACGACCGACGGCTGGCAGGACCTGGCGCGCAACTTCCGGCTCGACTATCAGTTCGCCGCCGCGCCCGACGGCAACATCGCGCTGACCGGCGAAATCGATCTCTCGGGCGGTAATCGCTTCACCGTGGGACTCGCCTTCGGCCGCACGCTGCATCGCGCGGTCACCACCGTCTTTCAGTCGCTGGGGATTCCGTTCGTCGAACATCGCGCGCGCTTCCTCGAGCAATGGGAGCGGGCGGTGCGCGGGATGCGCCCGCTCGACCATCTGACGAGCGACGGCGCGACGCTGTACCGGCGCAGCCGCGAGCTGTTGCTCGCCCACGAGGACAAAAGCTATCCGGGCGCGCTGATCGCCTCGCTGTCGATACCGTGGGGCGAAGTCAAGGGCGACGAGGACCTCGGCGGCTACCATCTGGTGTGGACGCGCGACATGGTCAACAGCGCGACCGGCCTGCTCGCCGCCGGCGACGCCAGCACGCCGCTGCGGGCGCTGATTTATCTGGCCTGCACGCAACATAGCGACGGCGGCTTCGCGCAGAACTTCTGGGTCGACGGCGAACCGTACTGGAGCGGCATCCAGCTCGACGAGGTCGCCTTTCCAATCATGCTGGCGTGGCGGCTCCATCGCGCGGGCGCGCTGGGCGATTTCGATCCCTATCCGATGGTGCGGACGGCGGCGCGCTATCTGATCACGCACGGCCCGGCGACGCCGCAGGAGCGCTGGGAGGAAAACGGCGGCTATTCGCCCTCGACCCTGGCGAGCAATATCGCCGCGCTGATCTGCGCCGGAGAATTCGCCCGCGAGCGCGACGACGACGCGACCGCGCTCTATCTCTCCGAGTACGCCGATTTCCTCGAAGCGCATGTCGAGGCGTGGACGGTGACGAATCGCGGAACGCTGCTGGCCGGGGTCCCGCGCCACTACGTGCGGATCAATCCGTGCGACGTGCACGACCCGGCTCCGCCCGACGGTCCCGACGGCCGGATCGTTTCGATTCGCAATTGCGCGCCGGGCGCGCGCTGGGAATATCCGGCCGAGGAAATCGTCGACGCAGGCTTTCTGGAGCTGGTCCGCTACGGCATCCGCAAGGGCGGCGATCCGCTGATCGAGGATTCACTGCGCGTGATCGACGCGACGCTCAAGCACGATTTCGCGGCCGGACCCTGCTGGCGGCGCTATACGCACGACGGCTACGGCCAGCGCGACGACGGCGGGCCGTTCGTCGGCTGGGGCGTGGGGCGGCCGTGGCCGCTCCTGACCGGCGAACGCGGCCATTACGAACTGGCGGCCGGCCGCGACGCCACCGCGCATCTGCACGCGATGGAACGGTTCGCAATTCCCACCCGGCTGTTGCCCGAACAGGTCTGGGACCGGCCCGATCTGCCGGCCGCGCTGCTCTACTACGGCCAGCCGACGGGGGCCGCGATGCCGCTGATGTGGGCGCACGCCGAGTATATCAAGCTGCTGCGATCGCTCAGCGACGGCCAGGTCTTCGACCTGATTCCCGAGGTGGCGGATCGCTATCTGAACAATCGCGGCCGCAAGGACCTCGAAATCTGGAAGCGCAATCGCCAGACGCCGTCGATCCGCGCCGGCATGACGCTGCGCGTGCAGGCGATCCAGCCCTTCATGCTCCATTGGAGCGGCGACGAATGGCGCACCGTGCACGACTCGAGCTCGCATACCACGGCGGTGGGATTGCACTATGTCGATCTCCAGACCGGACCGCGCGATCGCGCGCCGCTACGCTTCACCTTCCGCTGGCAGGAGTCGGGCGAATGGCTCGGTCACGATTTCCGGGTCGAGCTACGGGCGCCGTAAGCGCGGCGGCCGCCGCGCGCGGAGCGCGCGGCGCTCAGGCGACGCGCTCGATAGCGAACTCTTCGGCCAGCGACGCGATCAGCCTCTCGACGTCGGCGGCGGATTCGGCCGCATAGGTGAGCTTCAGCAGATGGCGTTGCGGGTCTTCGGTGCGCATGGTGGCAAGATTGTCGTAGGCTTCGACGATCGATTTGAAGACCGCGATCAGCTCGGGCGCGATGTGGATCAGCATCGTGGCCATCGCGGCCGGGGGCGGCGCGAGCCGCTCCGCGCGGGTCATATCGTCACGATCGTCGCCCGGCGCCATCGGACCAATATGGACTACTCATCGGCGCGCGCCTAGATTCATGCCGATGGGGCCGCCGCGTTTGATCTTCGTCACCGGCAAGGGCGGCACGGGCAAGAGCACCGTCGCCGCGGCGCTGGCGCTGGCGCTGGCGCGGCGGCGTCGAACCACGCTGGCCGATCTCGACCGGCGGCAGTCGGCCGCGCGCCTGGTGGCGGAAGCGGGCGGCGCGGCCGGCGGCGGCGGCGCGCTGGAGACGCTCGCGCTTACGCCGCGCGCGGAGCTCGAGGCGTTCATTCATCGGATCGTGCCGCTGCGCGCGATTTCGAACCGGATGCTGCGCAGCCGGACTTTCGGCTACGTCACGGCGGCGCTGCCGGGGCTGGAGGCTTTCCTGATGCTCGAGCGGCTGCGGCTGCTGGCGGGGACGGCGGCGCTCGAGGATCGCTACGCGGTGATCGACGCGCCGGCGACCGGCCATGCGCTGGAGCTGCTGGCGGTCGCGCGCGGGCTGCGCGGGCTGGCGCCGGTCGGCACGCTCAATCGGCTGGCGGTCGGGGTCGAGGAATTCCTCGCCGACGAGAATCGCTTCGGCGCGATCCTGACGCTCGCGCCCGAGGAGCTGGCGCTGCGCGAGACGCTTGCGGCGGCGGCCGCGTTGCGCAACGATC
>JAJXYM010000311.1 GCA_021780585.1 Deltaproteobacteria bacterium | reverse complement strand
CCGGGAGTTGGTGAATTTTTTGATTTATAAAAAAGTCCGCCGAGTTTACCTGGACGATTTTCTCGAGTTTCGACCGCAAAGCGGAAAAACTCACAAACTCTGAGCGCAGCGAATCCGCGAACCAGGCCGAAATATCTCGCGCCGCGGCTGGCGGCGCGCCAATCGGATCGATCTCAAAAGCGCGCCCAGGCGTGGCCCCAAACAGTCATGCTCGGGCTTGGCCCGAGAATCCGGCGGTCCGGCGGTCTGGTCGTCGGCAGGGATGCCCGGGGCAAGCCCGGGCATGACTGATAAGAGGAATTCGCCAAATGCGCGGGGCCCGGGAGATGCGCGACTCGGCCATTCTGGCCGCGGACGCCCGCTCCGTCATCCCGGGAGTTGGTGAATTTTTTGATTCATCAAAAAAAGTCCGCCGAGTTTACCCGGACGATTTTCGCGAGTTTCGACCGCAAAGCGGAAAAACTCACAAACTCTGGGCGCAGGCCGCCGACGCGAGGAATCTCGCGTTGGGTACGCTTCATCGTAAAGTTGTTCCACGGAAACCGCTCTAATTGGCGGCGATCTGAAGGCGCATCCGCGGCTGACCGCTCATCCCGGAGCCGGTCTGCGGATCGCTCGCGGGCTGCGGATGGCCGTCGCCGTCGGTCGCGCGCACGCGGACCATATATTCGCCGGGCGGCGGCGCGAAATGATATTTCCAGACCGTCCATTCGTAGCGCGAGCGATTAAGGATCAATTCCGCCGGCTTCCAGCTCGCGCCGTCGTCGGTCGAGACGTCGACGGCGCGGATGCCCGACGGTCCGGCCAGCGCCCAGCCGATAATATCGACCGGACTCTTCGCTCGCGCGGCCGTGCTCAGTGACAGGATATCGAGCAACCCGCCCGGCGGCCGCGGCTGGAAAAATCCCGAGTTGACCTTGCGCCACGCCTCGTTGCTCCATCCGCGCGCTTCCCAGTAGCCGGTAAAGGGACTATCGACGAATTCGATTTCGGTAATCCACTTGGGCTGCTTCATTCCATATTTGCCGGGAATGAATAATCGTACTGGAAAACCATGTTCGGGCGGAAGCGGCGCTCCGTTCATCAGGTAGGGCATGAAATTCTCGGCGCGCATGATCTCCTCGACCGGCACGCCCGTGTAATAGCCGTCCGCCGCGCGCATCGCGGCGTAAACCGCGTTGGGCTTGACTCTAGCGCGCTCCAGGATCGGCTTCAGCGCGGCGCCGGCCCAGCGCGCATTGCTGATCGCCGCGCCGTCGGGCGGATTCGAGATGCATTCGAGCGTCAGCGTCTCACGCACGGCCGGCGCCGCGCGCAACTGGTTGAGATCGAGCGTGATCGGATTGCGCACCAGGCCGTGGATTTTGAGCCGCCATTGGCCGGCGCCGACCGACGGCGTTTCGCCATAGGAGGTGACGTAGAACTGGCTATTCGGCGTCGGCCCGCCGAAGTCTTCCGCGGCGCCCGCCGTCCGCGCGAGCCGCGCGCCGAGCGGCAGATTCGCCGCGGCGATCGTCACGCCCGCGATTCGCAGGAATTTCCTTCGCGTCATCGGTTCGCTCCCTCGCCAGACCGGCCCGCGGATGGCGGGCCGGGCGATCGTCCGCATCGCCCGATCGTGAAAACCGCGCCGCTCCGCCGGCGGTTCCCGTAATTGTGCGCCGAAGCGGCGCCGCGGTGCGAGCCGCCTTTTGAGCTACGGATGCCGTGCGCGTCCGGATTGCGCGCGGGGCGGATTAGCCGCAAAACTATTCGTCGTGAAAATGCCTGACGCCAATCGCCGCAGATCCGAAGCGCGCCGCCGGCGCGGTTTCGGCGAATTCGTAACGCTGATCGCATGCGCGATCGCGACGCTCGCGCCGCGCGCGTGGGCCAAATCCGCCGCCTCGTTCCTGCCCAACGCCGCGGACGCGAAGATCGTCAGCGTCGCGAAAACCGGCGAGGCTGAAGCCGGAATCACCGTGATGACCGAAGCGGTCGCAATCAAAGAGACGGGTCCGGCGGCGACGATCAAAAAATTCGGCGAGACCTACGCCTTCAGTCCGAACTTTATCGCGGTGCGTCGCGACCAGCCGACGCAAATCGAATTCTGGAATCTCCAGCCTGACGATGAGCACGATTTCGCCCTGCTGGGTCCGAATCTCAAGGTGATGATGTATCAGCGGCTGAAGCCGCTGACCAAATCCTCATGGGTCTTCACGTTCCATCGCGAGGGTCTGTTCGATTTCAAATGCCTGACCCATCAGCCGGAGATGTCCGGGCAGATTCTGGTGTTGCCGCCGGCCGGCCAGTGAAGCGCGATGGCCGCTGAAGGTGACGCGCCGCCCGCCCCGCAAAACATCGGCGCGTCCGGAGTCGAAAGCGGCGCCGGCGAGGCGTCGCGGCTCGGCGAGCTGGCCGCGTTGTTCTTCCGTCTTGGCGCGACGGCGTTCGGCGGGCCGGCCGCGCATATTGCGATGATGGAGGACGAGGTGGTGCGGCGGCGCGGATGGCTCACGCGCGAGGCCTTCCTCGACATGCTCGGCGCCTGCAACCTGATTCCCGGACCGAATTCGACCGAGATGGCGATCCATATCGGCCATCGCCGGGCCGGCCGGGCCGGACTGTTCGTCGCCGGCGGCGCGTTTATCGCGCCCGCGATGGCGATCACGATCGCGGTCGCGTGGACCTACGTGCGGTTCGGCGCCAGGCCGCAGGCGATCGGCGCGCTCTACGGCGTCAAGCCGGTGATTATCGCGGTGGTGGTTCAGGCGCTATGGCGGCTCGGGCGCACGGCGGCGCGCACGCGGATTTCCGTTGGCCTGGCGATCGCGTCGATCGCCGCCGGCTTCGCCGGACTCAACGAAATCGCCTTGCTGCTGATTGCGGGGCTGGCCGCGATCGCGCTGCATACGGCGACGGTGCGGCTGAGCGCGCGGGACG
>JAJXYM010000284.1 GCA_021780585.1 Deltaproteobacteria bacterium | reverse complement strand
AGGTGGAACTGGAACGGCAGCGGTTTTTCCGGGAGTCCCCGCTGGTGATGGGCTTGAGCGGTGATTTGCCTCAGCCCGGCGATTTCATCACCAACGATCTCCTCGGCGTACCCATCCTGATCGCGCGGCGCGATGACGGACAGGTCAACGCGTTCCTCAACGTCTGCCGTCATCGCGGCACCAGAGTGGCCGAGGGGTGCGGCAAGGGTCAAAAAAGTTTTGTGTGCCCTTATCATGGTTGGTCCTACGGTCGCGATGGCCGCTTAATCGGAATAACTGACAACCGGGCATTCGGCGAGATCGACCGGCCTTCGCATGGGCTGCGCGCGCTGCCGGTTAAAGAAGAGTATGGGCTAGTCTGGGTGCGGCCCTTGCCCGGCGAGGCGTCGATCGAACCGAGCAGCCTGCTGGGCGGGCTGGCGCCGGAGATGGCCGCCTACGGCTTCGACCGTTACGCGCATTATGAAACGCGCGTCCTGCACCGGCGCATGAACTGGAAACTCGTGGTGGACACTTTTCTCGAGGCGTACCACGTGCCGATCCTGCACCGGAAGACGATCGCCCCGCTGATCAACGGCCGATCCACCGTCTTCAATCCCTACAATGGAAATCTCCGAATGGTCGTGCCACGCACCACGATCGACGAGTTGCGCACCCTTCCGGAAAACCGCTGGGAACTGTTGAAGCACATCGCGGTAATTTACGTATTGTTCCCCAACGTGGTGCTGGTGTGGCAGGGAGACCATATCGAAACGTGGCGGGTCTATCCGGCCGGAAACGGCGGCGACGAAAGCGTGATGCACGTATCGCTCTACACGCCCGAACCAGCTCTGACCGAGAAAGCGCGCGGACATTGGAACAGGAACATGGACTTGCTTCTGCGGACAGTTGAAGACGAGGATTTTCCGCTGGCCGAGGCCATGCAACGGGGGTTCACGTCCGGTGCGCAAGATCACGTTAATTACGGTCGCAATGAGCCGGCTCTAGCCCACTATCATGGCGCAATTCGAGGCGCTCTCGGATTGCCACTATGAAGCTCCAGGCAGCTAACCGCAGCACATTGGCTACGGCAGCCCGAACAAACGCGGAACTGGATTTTGGACTCTCTACGCGATTGCGGCGCACGTAAAAAAGGCCGTGCTTCGAGCGATGTCCTGAAGGCCGCTGAAATTGAAGTGGCGACGATCTGCGCCCGAGCGCGCCGAGTTCGTTGATTCTCCGCAGCCGGCGGATGAACGCCGAGCGCCCACGCTGATACTCAGCCCCCCCCAAGTGGTCCAATTGCCAGCCGGAAGCCTGTCTAGCCCAAAAGGTTCACCCCGGTTGACTGCTTGACCAAGATCAGAGTTTCGATCTATAAAATGTCGCACCTGGTGAATTAAAGTTTCATATAATGAAACCAACAACAGCCAGCGGCAGTCGCGTGTACTCCTCGCAGGTCCTCGACCGCGTGGTTCGCATTCTCGCCAGCTTCAGCCCCGATCGCCAGGAGCTTCGGCTTATCCAGATCGCGGAAGCCGCCGGGCTACACAAAAGCACCTGCTATCGATTGCTGGAGGCGATGCGCACGCATGGCCTGATCGGGCTCAACGAAACGGCCGGCACCTATCATCCGGGGATGAAGCTCTTCGAACTTGGCTCACTCGCGGTCGGACGTCTCAAGCTCGACAAGTACGCTCATCCGCTGCTCGAAGATCTGTCGCGCGTCACGGGCGAGACGGCTCATCTGTGTGTGCTGGACGGCTCCGACGTCGTTTATGTCGCGAAAGTCGAGAGCAATCGCGCGTTGCGAATCCCTTCGGCAGTCGGTGCACGCAATCCTGCTTACTGCACCGGAGTGGGCAAGGCGATGCTGGCGCATCTCGCGCCCGAACAACTTGACGCGTATCTGTCTGAAAGCCAGCTTCGCGCGTTCACCAAGAAGACCCTCGTTTCCGCGTTCGAACTCAAGGCAAATCTGCGCCAGATCGTGACGCAGGGCTATGCGATTGACGATCAGGAACGCGAAGAGGGAGTGCGATGCGTGGCAGCGCCAGTGCGCGACCATGCTGGTCAGGTCGTCGCCGCTGTAAGCATCGCGGGACCATCGATGCGCGTTACGAAGGAGCGGGTTCCTGATCTGGCCGCACACGTGATACGCGCCGCCGCCGAGATTTCATCCGAGCTCGGCCATCGCAGCATCAACCATACGGCGAATGGCGATAAACCCGGGAGAAATGGCCGCGCGCTTCCGCGGCTCAGTGGAGGTATGAGATGAAAACTGATTCGACCTCGAATGGCCGGGGCCGGCTCAGCTCCGAGATGTTGCGTGGGCTGGTGGATGAGAAGACAGGCACGCTTGATCCGCGCATCTATCACGACCGGGAGATCTACGAACTTGAGCTGGAGCGCATCTTCACCCGCTCATGGCTTTATCTCTGTCACGAAAGCCAGCTCAAAAAGGCCGGAGACTTTTTCTCAACGTACATGGCCGAGGACCCCGTGCTGGTCGTGCGGCAGAAGGACGGATCAGTCCGCGCGTTTCTGAACCAATGCCGCCATCGCGGGATGCGCATCTGCCGCGCCGACTGCGGCAACGCGCGCGCGTTTACCTGTTCGTATCATGGCTGGGGCTACGACATAGCCGGCAATCTTGCTTCGGTTCCGCACGAGCAGGACGGCTATCGCAACGAGATCGACAAGAGTAAGTGGGGTCCGCTGCCGGTGCCGAGAATCGAGACCTACAACGGGCTGGTTTTCGGCAACTGGGACAAGGACGCGCCGAACTTCCGCGACTACCTGGGCGACATGCTCTGGTACACGGACGGATATTTCGATCGCACCGCCGGCGGCACCGAAGTGATCGGCGGGATGCATCGATGGGTCTTGCAGTGCAACTGGAAGTTTGCCGCCGAGCAGTTCTGCTCGGACATGTATCACGCCGATTTCAGCCATCTCTCGGCACTCATCGCGCGGCTTCCTGAAGGCGTCGATCCCTCAATGGGCCAGATGCCGACGATCGGAAGCCAGTTCAGCTCGCGCAACGGACACGGCACGGGATTTTTCACCGATGTCAACACCCTCGACGAGTTCAACGGGCCGGTCGCGGCGGCGTGGTACCAGGGACCGCACCGCGCAGAGGCGATCCGCCGCCTGGGCGAACCGCGCGCCTCGCAAATCTCCGCTGCACACATGACGGTGTTCCCGACTTTTTCGTTTTTGCCCGGAATCCAGACGCTGCGCGTGTGGCATCCGCGCGGTCCGGGCGAGATTGAGGTATGGGCGTGGGCTCTCGCCGATCGCGACGCGCCGGCCGAGGTCAAGGAAGCGGTTCGCCTCGGAGTGCTGCGTACGTTCAGCGCCGGCGGGATTTTCGAGCAGGATGACGGCGAGAACTGGCTTGAAATTCAGAAGGTGCTCCGCGGCCACATGGCGCGCCGGCAGAAATTGAACGTTGCGATGGGACTTGGCCATCAGCAAACCAACCATCCGAGGTTCCCCGGCAAGATTAACAACGTCTATGCGGAAGAGGCTGCGCGCGGCTTCTATCGGCAGTGGGCGCAGATGATTTCGGGAGAGATTTGACCATGGGCGCACAACCAGCGGCCGAACCGGACCGCGCCGCAATGAGTGCGAAACGGGTGACCCCGGAACTGCAGCAGGAAATCGAGCAGTTCCTTTACCATGAATCGCGCGTGCTCGATGAACGCCGGTACGAGCAATGGTACGAACTGCTGGCCGACGACCTCCACTACTTCATGCCCACGCGCTACAACCGCATGCGTCGCGAATCGGACAAAGAGTTCTCCGCGCCGGGCGAGGCCGCGCTTTTCGACGAGGACAAGCAATCGATCGCGCAGCGCATCCGGCGCCTCAACACCGGTATGGCGTGGGCAGAGGATCCTCCGTCGCGCACGCGCCACATGGTGAGCAATGTCGTAATTCGTTCACGCGGCGACGGCGAGTACGAAGCCGACTGCTATTATCTGCTCTATCGATCGCGGCTCGAGCGCGAAGTCGAGATTTTCGTCGGGATGCGGCACGACGTGCTGCGCCGCTCCGCGAATCCGGCGGGGTTCCAGATCGCGCGGCGCACGATCATCCTTGATCAAACGGTGCTGCTGGCGCGCAACCTGAGCTTCTTCTTCTAGGGAACAGTTGCGATGGCGTGGAAAAAAGTCTGCCGGACCAACGATGTTGCCGATCAGTCCGGGATCAAGATCAAGGGACCGAATCCGATCGCGGTGTTTCGGCTCGGCGACGAGTTTTTCGCAACCGACGATACCTGCACCCACGCGAAGTTTTCGCTCTCGGAAGGATACATCGAGGGCGAAGAGGTCGTGTGCGCGCTGCACGAAGCGCGCTTTTGCCTGCGCACCGGCAAGGTGCTCTCACCGCCTGCGATCGTGCCGCTTCGAACCTATCCGGTCCGCGTCGAAGACGAAGAAGTATTTGTCGATGTCGATTAAGGAGCGGCGTGATGGGATGGCTTGAAGGAAAAGTAGCGCTGGTGACCGGCGGCGCCTCCGGACTCGGCCACGCAATCGTCGAGCGCTTCCTGAAAGAGGGCGCGCGTGTCGCGATACTCGATCGCTCGCGCGAACGCAGTGAGCAGATCGCGGCGCGCCTCGGCGTCGCGGCAATCGTCGGCGACGTGACCAATCTCGCCGACAACGCGCGAGCGGTTGCGGAAACCGTCAAACGCTTTGGCAAACTCGACTGCTTCGTCGGCAACGCAGGAATCTGGGACTTCTCGACCGCGCTCGTCGATCTGCCCGCCGATCGAATCGGCGAGGCCTTCGACGAACTCTTTGGGGTCAACGTGAAAGGCTATCTGCTCGGCGCCAAAGCCGCGTATCGCGAACTCGCGAAGACCCGCGGCTGCATCATCTATACGGTTTCCAACGCAGGCTTTTATCCATGCGGCGGCGGACCGCTCTACACCGCATCCAAGCACGCGGTGGTCGGCCTCATACGTCAGCTCGCCTATGAACTCGCGCCCAAGATTCGCGTCAATGGAGTCGCGCCGGGTGCAATTCCCACTGACTTGCGAGGTCCACGTTCGCTCGATATGGCGGAGCGCTCGATCACCGCGGTGCCACTCAAGGATATCGTTGAGCGCGCGCTGCCGCTCGGAAAATTGCCGGAGCCGAGCGACTATACCGGCTCCTACGTGCTGCTGGCGTCGTCGGAAAATTCCTCGACCGCGACTGGCGGCGTGATCATCTGCGAAGGCGGCATGGGCGTGCGCGGCTTCGGGGACGCGGCTGGCGGAAACAATCTGTGAAGCCGGCGCGAATTTGAACAAAGACGGGAGCGTGCGGCGATGAGCGCAATCGAGCGTCTCGGCTATCTCGGTTTCGGCGTGAAAGACCTGGACGCGTGGAAGCGCTCCTCCACGCATGTCATTAGGGTCGCAGAGCGTCGGCCACACTGAAGACGGTCGGCTGCCGCTCCGCATCGACGCCGCCCGGAAATGACTCGCTAATTCAACTCGCACGGAGGATCCAATGCCACTGACTGAAGAAGCCACCAGCAAATTCGTCCAGGCCGGCCCGATCAAACTTCACTATCACGAGGCCGGCCGCGGCCCGACGCTGATCATGATTCACGGCGGCGGCCCGGGCGCCGGAGGATGGAGCAACTACCGCCGCAACGTCGATCATTTCGCCCAGCGCTTTCGCGTCATCCTCCCCGACCTGCCGTGCTTTGCGAAAAGCGACAAACCAAAAATCGAATCCGGCCTGCTCGCATACATGGCGAAATCGATTCGCGACCTGATGGATGCGCTCGACATTCCGCACGCGCACTTTGTCGGCAATTCGCTCGGCGGCGGCACCACGCTCAAGTTCGCCCTCGAATATCCCGATCGCGCTCAACGCCTCGTCCTGATGGGAGCGCCCGGACTGCCGATCTTCACCCCGATGCCGTCGGAAGGCATCGGGCATCTGCTCGAATACTACGAGGCGCCGGGGCCATCGATGGAAAAGCTGCGCGCGTTCCTCAACGTGATGGTGTACGACACCTCGGCGCTGACCGACCAGTTGATCAAGGAGCGTTACGCCGCGAGCATCCAGCCCGACCTCGTCGCGAATCCAATCCTGTCGCGCAGCCGCCCACTTTTTCCGGAGCCGCTGTGGAAGGATTTTGCGAAGATAAAGCATCGAACGCTTCTGGTCTGGGGACGTGACGATCGCACCGTCACGCTCGATAACTCGTTCCTCATGCTCAATCAGCTTCCGGACGTACGGCTGCATGTGTTCGGCAAGTGCGGGCATTGGGCGCAATGGGAAAAGGCGGCGGAATTCAACCGCCTGGTCGCAGACTTCCTTTCCAGCGAAGACTGAGATGGACGAATCAACTCTAAAGGAAATCGCGCAACGTCTTGAAAATGCGGAGCGCGACCGCATCGCGATCGAAGCGCCCGCCGCGGTTATCGGCCTGACCGTCGCCGACGCGTACCGCGTCCAAATGATCAACGTGGATCGCCGCGTCGCGCACGGGCGGCGAATCGTGGGCCGCAAGGTCGGTCTGACCAGTATCGCGATGCAGAAGATGCTGGGCGTCAACGAACCGGACTTTGGTCATCTGTTCGACGACATGATGCTGGCAAGCGGCGGCGAGTGCCCCGTTGGAAAGCTGATGCTGCCGCGCGTCGAACCCGAGATAGCGTTCGTGCTCGCGCGCGATCTGCGCGGCCCCGGTATCCGCCGAGAAGATGTTCTCGCCGCGGCCGAGTACGTGACCCCTGCGCTCGAAATAATCGACACGCGCATCCGCGACTGGAAGATCACGCTCGCGGACACGATCGCCGACAATGCATCGTCGGCGCGCGTGGCGCTCGGCGAGCGCAGAACGCGAGTCTCGGCGGTGGATCTGGCTGCCGTCCAGATGGTCCTCGAAAAGAACGGCGACGTGGTCGAAAAGGGCGCAGGCGCCGCCGTCTTGGGTCATCCTGCGGAGCCCGTCGCATGGCTCGCCAACAAGCTCGCCGAATTCGGCCAGACGCTCGCCGCGGGCAGCGTAATAATTCCCGGCGCTTTATGCCGCGCGGTTGAAGTCGCGGCGGGCGACTCGATCACGGCGAGCTTCGAAGGCCTCGGATCGGTCAGCGTGAGGTTCGTGTGATGGCTTCGAAGGCGGATTCACCGGCTCGCGTACGATGCGCGATTTTGGGGTCGGGAAATATCGGCACCGACTTGATGGCGAAGCTGTTGCGCAGTCGCGTGCTGGAATTGCAGGCGATGGCCGGGATCGAATCCGCTTCGGCAGGGCTAGCGCGTGCCGCCGAGGCCGGGATCGCGACATACAGCAACGGAATCGACGGTTTGCTCGCGCTGAATCCGCTTCCGGAGATCGTCTTTGATGCGACCAGCGCACAGGCGCATCGCGCGCACGCTCCCCGCCTTCGCGCGGCAAGGATCATCGCGATCGATCTGACTCCGGCCGCACTCGGCGAGTACGTCGTTCCGGCCGTCAATCTCGACGAGCGGCTCGACGCCGTAAATCTCAACCTGGTGACGTGCGGCGGTCAGGCTACGATTCCGATCATCGCGGCGGTAAACCGCGTCGCGCCGGTCGAGTATGCGGAGATTGTGGCGACGATCGCTTCGGCCAGCGCCGGTCCCGGCACCCGGCAGAATATAGACGAGTTCACGCAAACCACGGCGCGCGGACTGGAACGGCTCGGTGGCGCACGGCGTGGCAAGGCGATTATCGTGCTGAATCCGGCCGAGCCGCCGATCATCATGCGCGACACGGTCTATGCGTGTTTCGATGCGGGCGCCCCGCACGAGGAAATCGCTGCGTCGATCTCGCGCATGGTCCATGAAATTCAGGCGTACGTGCCCGGCTATCGGCTTCGCACCGAGCCTTTGTTCGACGGCGACCAGGTGACGGTGATGCTCGAAGTCGAAGGCGTCGGTGATTTCCTGCCGCGCTACTCGGGCAACCTGGACATCATGACTGCGGCTGCGGTCCGCGTGGGCGAGGAAGTCGCTCGCAAGCTGCGCGATACGCAGCCGGAGCCTCATCCCGACGCAGGAGAATCGGTGTGAGCGTTGGACTCAGGATTTGCGACGTTTCGCTGCGCGACGGTTCCCATGTGGTGCGGCATCAGTTCACGATCGAGCAGGTCGTATCTATCGGGTGCGGGCTCGAAGCCGCGGGCGTCCACATGGTCGAAGTCTCGCACGGCGACGGCCTCGGCGGTTCCTCTCTTCAGTACGGCCTCTCCCGTACCGACGAGCTACGGCTGATTGCCGCGGCGCGCTCGGTTCTTTCGCACGCGAAGCTCGCGGTGCTGCTGCTGCCCGGGATCGGCACGCGCGCCGACCTGAAGGCGGCTCGCGAGCTTGGCGCCGACGTGGTCCGGGTCGCGACTCACTGCACCGAGGCGGACATCGCGCAACAGCACATCGGACTCGCGCGCGAACTCGGGATGCAGGTCGCGGGCTTCCTGATGATGGCGCACATGACATCGCCGCAGAAGCTGGCGTCGCAGGCTCGGCTGATGGAATCTTATGGCGCCCATGCGGTGTACGTGACCGATTCAGCCGGAGCGCTGACCATCGATGGCGCTCGGGATCGAGTGCGTGCACTTCGCGATGCGCTCCAATGCGAGGTGGGGTTCCACGGTCACAATAACCTCTCTCTTGCAGTCGCCAACACGCTGGTTGCGATCGAAGAAGGCGCGACCTGGATCGATGCCGCAGTCCGCGGATTCGGCGCGGGCGCGGGGAATACCGCGACGGAAGTGCTCGCGGCTGTGCTCGACCGGATGGGGCGCAATCCGGGCCTTGATGTTTTCAAATTGATGGATGTCGCAGAGGATCTCGTGCCGCCGATCATGCAGAAGCCCGCAATTATCGATCGCGCCGCGCTCACGCTCGGCTACTGCGGCGTTTACTCCAGCTTCCTGCGGCATGCCGAGCGTGCGGCGGAAAGATTCGGCGCCGATGTGCGTGAAATCCTGGCCGAGGTCGGACGGCGAGGCGCCGTCGGCGGCCAGGAGGACATGATCATCGAGGTTGCGTTCGAATTGTCGCAGCGGCGGTCGTCGCCAGGTTGAGTTTTCCTCGGGGCGAACATCAATGAACCATGTCGAAGCCGGTGGCGGAAAAACTACGTTACCGCGCCGTCTGCACCGAAAACCCCCTGATCGGAAGTGCCGTCAATCTTGGATCGACGGTTCTTCCCGACCATCGGGGACCTCGCACTTTCAATTTAAGCCCCAGCCATGGACAACCACGGGCGAAGAACGCGCATCGCGATACCCAATTCCCCGCAGTTGCAAATCAACCGAGGTTGGTGCGAACTTAACCGGAATCTCGCAATCGAAAGCGCTGTCTGTATTAACCGTCGCGAAGCCAAAGGAAGTGCGCCATGGAATTGAAGCTTGACGAATTAGTACAGGATTCCCGCGTCCATCGCCGGATCTATCTCGAACCGGAGATCTTCGAACTCGAGATGGAACGGATCTTCGAAAGCAACTGGGTGTTCGTCGGCCACGAAAGCGAGGTCGCCGATCCCGGCGATTACAAGACCGTGCCGATTGGAACCCAGCCCGCGATCATGACCCGCGACGAGGGCGGCGAGATCCACGTCCTCATGAACCGCTGCACGCATCGCGGCTCGACCATCTGCCAGGAGCAGCGCGGCAACACCCATACGTTCCGCTGCTGGTATCACGGCTGGACCTTCAACAACAAAGGCGACCTGATCGGCGTGCCCTATGCCAACGGTTACGGCGGCAGCTTCGATAAACGCAACTTCAGCCTGATCAAGGCGGCACGCGTCGAGCGGTATCGCGGTCTCGTCTTCGCCAGTCTCAATCCGGAAGTCGAGTCGCTTGCGGACTATCTCGCCAGCGCCAAATACTACATTGACCTGTTCATGGACTTGTCGCCGCAAGGCGAAGTCGAGTCGCGTTCCGGAATCCACAAGTATGGCTACGACGGCAACTGGAAGTTCCAGATGGAAAACGGCGTTGACGGCTATCATCCTAATTTCGTCCATCAGTCGTTTTTTGAAACCCAGGGCAAGCAGCTCGGCCGCCAGGCGATGCAACTGTTCGCCGGCAATTCGGAATGCGAAAGCAAGGACCTTGGCAACGGCCATGCGATCCTCGACATGGCGCCCCGGCGCGCGGCCACCACTCGCCCCGTCCCCAACCTGCTGCGCGGTGCGACTTCGCGGGCCAGCAGTGACGCCTACATCGAGAGCCTGATCCGCCGCCACGGCAACGACCGAACCGCCGAGATTCTCGCCGCCTCGAACGTCAACCTCGCCATATTCCCCAATCTTCTGGTGATCGGGATCCAACTTCGGATCACCATCCCGGTGAGCGCGAAGCGGACTGACGTGCATCTGTTGCCGACCACGCTGAAGGGTGTGCCCGACGAGATCAACGTCGCGCGGCTGCGCGCGCATGAATCATTTTATGGCCCTGCGGGCGGCGGTGCTCCAGACGACGTCGAAATGTTCACCCGCTGTACCGAAGGCCTGCGCGTGAAAGGCGCTGAATGGCTCGAACTGTCGCGCGGACTCGAGCGCGAGCGGATCGGCGTGGACGGGCTCACCGTCGGGCACATCACCGACGAAGTTCCGCAGCGCGCGTTCTACCGCCGCTGGAAGGCGCTGATGTGCGGGGTCGCCCAATCCCGGCAGATCAAACCGCTGCGCGTGGCGCGGACTGTCTGAGCGCCGGAGTTCTGCATAATGGCAACGCTCAGACGCGCTGAGGCCGAAGACATGCTGTACGCCGAGGCGCGTCTCCTCGATGAGCGCCGGTACGGCGAATGGCTAGAGATGCTGACCGAAGACTCCACGTACTGGATGCCGTGTAACGGCAACGGCACTGATCCGAATCGGGAGATATCTCTCATCTACGATGATTTCGCGAAGTTGAGCGATCGGATCGATCGGCTCACGTCAGACGTAGCGCACGCCCAAAGTCCGCCATCAAAGACCAAGCGGCTTATTTCCAATGTTCAGGTGGAGCCGGTGGACGATGGCGCAAATGTGATTTCAGCATTCATCCTGTATGAACTTCGCCGCGGCAAGCAGCGTGTGTTCGCGGGCCGCTACGAGCATCGGATACGCTTCGAGGACGGGCGCTGGAAAATCGCCGCCAAGAAGACCGTCCTCGTTGACAACGATGAGGTCATCGATAATCTGACATTCATCGTTTAGCAGTCCACCCATTGGATAACTGTGGTCCAGCACGCTCCCGAAGCGCTGGATCCAGGATAGAGCCTATCAGGATAGGGGGTACAACAGAGGGTGATACACCCGGTTCCTGGCGGTTCTCATCAACCGTTGGCTGAGCTGCGGCACCGACGCCGGTGTTCCCACCGCGGCTCCGACGTCCGATGCCAAATTCGCCACCGAATCGTTCATGACCACCGAGCCGGAAAACGAGAAGTACACGACGGCGTCCGGCTACTGCTATGGCGATCGCGTGCTTTACGCCGACCCGCACTTTTTCGTACCCTTGTGGCAGGAACTATACGATTCGCACATGAAGCTCTGGAAGTTCTACGAAGTCGCCTCGCAGCTTATCGACGTACCAGGCATCGGTCCGCAGAACGTACCTGGCGCAGACATGGAAGAAATCTGGGATGTTCGGAACAATCATGCGACTTTTGCAACTGAAAACCCGAAAACGCTTGTCGCCAACGAGAACGCGCCGGCGGAGTATCGGGATATTCCGCGATTCACCACGCCGCCGGGCTTGAATCTGATCATGCGGTCGGACCCGATTCGAATGGTCCTGAATCCAAACGCGAGGAGGGCGGATCCACGAGCAACGCGCGCCGACCGTTCAAGCTTTTCATGACCCGCTTCAATAGCGAGTTAAGGTACTATTTGTTCGAGTAATTGCTGGACCAGCGCGGCG
>JAJXYM010000373.1 GCA_021780585.1 Deltaproteobacteria bacterium | reverse complement strand
ACGGGCGGCGGCGAGCATTTCCGGGCGCGCGAAAATCTGGTCGTGCTGCGGCCGGCGAATATCCGGGTCGAGGTGATGTCGGCGGCCGGGGTCGTGCTGGTGGTGACGACCGACGGCGGGCGGGTGACGATCTTCGATCCGGCGAAGAGCACGCTGATCCGCGGTCCGGCTACCGCGGCGACGCTCGAGCGTTACGCGCGGATTCCGCTGCCGCCGGAAGCCGCGGTGCGGATGCTGATGGGACTCGTGCCGGACGGTTCGATGCTGGCGTTTCCGCCGGCCGCGATGACCCAGCCGGCTCCGTCGAACGGGAATCAAACGATCCTCACCTATCGTGAACCGGGCGGCGTGACCGACGAACTCGGAATCGGCGACGATCGCAAGCTGGCGAGCGTCACGGAAAAGCTGGCGGACGGGCGCGTCAGTTATCGGGTCGATTACGCCGACTGGCGTGACGGGGGCAAGGGCGTGGACGTGCCGTGCTCGATCGCCGCGCGCTTTCCGATGACGGGCGCGACGGTCAAGCTCATCTATCAGAATCCCGCCGCCGATCCGGAAATTCCCGACGGAACCTTCGTGCTCTCGCCGCAAGGCGTGACGAAAACCATGACTCTGGGGATGGCCGGCGCGTTGGCGGAATCGCCCCGGGGCTGAAACGGATTTGGGTTTGCGCGGGCGGCGATTTGCCTTTGGCGCGGCGGCCGCGCTGATAGCGGCGGCGATCGCGGGATGCCGGGTGAATCGGCCTCCCAACGATCACGCGGCGACGCAGACGCTCTACAGCGCGACGGTTAGCGACCCCGGCACCTTCAACCCGATCCTGGTGACCGATTCCGCTTCGGGCGACGCGATCGGCGATCTGTTCGAGAGCCTCGTGCGGGTGAATCCGCGCACCACGCTGTTCGAGCCGGGACTGGCGGAAAGCTGGGCCTTCAGCGACGGCGACAAGACCCTGACCTTCCATCTGCGGCGCGGCGTGAAATGGTCGGATGGCGCGCCGTTCACCGCGCGCGACGCGCTCTTCACGATGCGCGTGATCTACGATCCGAAGATTCCCAATTCGAGCGTTTCGGCGATGCTGATCGACGGCAAGCCGATCCTCGCGTCGGCGCCGGACGATTACACCGTCGTGGTGCGGCTGCCGCGGCCGTTCGCGCCGATTCTGTCGTCGCTGCAATTCTCGATTCTGCCGGCGCACGCGTTGGCGACGGCGTACGCGGCCGGCCGCTTCAACCATACGTGGGGAATTGATACGCCGCCGGACCGGCTGACCGCGCTCGGGCCTTTCCTGATGACGCGCTATGTGCCGGCGCAATTGCTCGCCTATCGGCGTAATCCGGACTTCTGGATGCGTGACGAGCATAACGGGCGCCTGCCGCGGCTCAAGGGCGAAGTGCGGCTGATCGTGCCGGATCAGAACGCGCAATATCTGCAGTTCCAGAGCGGAATGACCGACGTCTACCGGCCGCGGCCGGAGGAGGTCTGGCCGCTCGAACAGGCGGAGTCGAAGCTGAATATCACGGTGCGGAAGGTCGGGATCGACACCGGATCCTTGTTCTTCGCGTTTAACCGGAATCCGCGCCATTACGTGCGCCAGGGCGCGACCGATCCGCGCTATAAATGGTTTACCGACGTGAATTTCATGCGCGCGCTGGCGCATGCGGTGGACAAGCGCGGGATGATCGACCTGTGCTATCGGGGGTTGGCCGTGCCGGCGGTTTCAGACGTTTCGCCGGAGAACAAAATCTACCACAATCCGAATCTCAAGGATTACGAGTACGATCTGAAGTTGGCGGCGCGACTCCTCGACGAAGCGGGCTACCGGATGATTCGGCCGGGCGTGCGCGGCGACCCGGATGGCCATCCGCTGGTCTTCAACCTGACCACCAACGCGGGCGTGCCGGTACGTGACCAGATGTGCGCGATTTTCAAGCAGGATTTGCAGAGTCTGGGAATCACGGTGAATTACCGGCCGCTGGATTTCATCACGCTGGTCAAGGCGCTGGAGTCGTCGTTCGACTGGGACTGCGTGTTGATTGGCTTTACCGGCGGAATCGAACCGAACGACGCGTCGGACTTTCTGCGTTCGTCGGGAAATTTGCATATCTGGGATCCGGCCGAGCCGAAGCCCGCGACCGCGTGGGAAGCGCAAATCGATCGGCTGATGGAGGCGGGGACGACGGTGATGGACCCGTATCAACGAGCGCCGTACTACTGGCAAATCCAGCAGATCCTGCACGATCAGTTACCGATTATCGAAACCGTGCGGCAGGTGACGTATATCGCGTACCGGAACACGCTCGAGAACTATGAGCCGACGGTGTGGGGCTTTTACCATCCGGAATGGATCGAGTTTCGCGCGGAGTAGGACGGGCGCGCGAACGGACGCGGGCGTAACGCGATGCTGAGATTTTTGCTGCGGCGAATCCTGATCATGATTCCGCTGATCATCGGAATCACGTTCATTTCGTTCGCGGCGATGTCGCTGATACCGGGAAATTTCGTCGCGAATCTCGCGCTCGATCCGAAAATTTCGCCGCAGGTGCTGAAGCAGATGGAGGCGGAATTCGGACTCGATCAGCCGCTGATGCTGCGTTACGCGCGCTGGCTGTGGGGGATCGCGCATCTGCGGCTCGGCGTGTCGCTGGCGTATCGGGTCGACGTGGCGCATCTGATTGGCCCGCGCGTGCTGAACACCGTGATCCTCGCGCTCAGCAGCATGGCGCTGTCGTGGGCGCTGGCGATTCCGATCGGCATCGTCGTCGCGGTGCGGCAGAACTCGATTCTCGATCGGGCGCTGTCGTTCCTGTCGTTTCTCGGGATGTCCGTGCCGGCGTTTTTCCTGGCGTTTCTGGCGATCGATTTCGCGCTATGGAGCGGATGGTTTCCGATCGGGCAGACGATGTCGCCGGATTACGCGTCGCTGGATTTCTGGAGCCGGATCGCCGATCGCGTCGATCATCTGATCCTGCCGACGCTCGTGCTGGGATTGGCGGGCGTGGCGTCGCTGATGCGGCTGATGCGGTCGCAGATTCTCGAAATCAAGAACGCCGATTACGTGCGCACGGCGCGCGCCAAGGGGCTGCCGGAATCGGTCGTGCTTTACAAACACGTGCTGCGCAACGCGCTGAATCCGTTCGTGACGATGGCGGGTTACAGCCTTGCGGATCTGCTGGGCGGAGCGGCGCTGGTCGAGTCGGTGATGAACCTGCAGGGGCTCGGGCTGCTGCTGCTCAACGCGGTGATGAAACGCGACGTGCCGCTGGTGATGGGTTCGGTGCTGATGGGCACGGTGTTGCTGCTGATCGGGAATCTGCTCGCGGATCTGGCGCTGGTCGCGGTGGATCCGCGCGTGGATTTCACGACGCTCGAGGCGCAATGAACGCGCGCGCGGCGATAGCGTCTCCGGCGACGCGGAACGTGGCGATTCCGGAGCGGCGCGGACTGTGGGCGGCGCTCGGTCATGAATGGCGCGTCGCGTCGCTGACGGTGAAGCTCTCGGCGCTGCTGCTGCTGCTGTTCTATCTGTTCGCGGCGGCGTCGCCGATAATCGCGCCCTACGATCCGGCGCATCAATGGCGCGAGCTGCCGGACTGTCCGCCGATGCGGCTGCATCTGGCGCCGCGCGCCGACTGGAATCAAGGATATCTCTGCGCCTGGCCGATGCGGCTGGACGTTCCGCTGGCGCGCCATTACGCGGAAGACCATTCGCGGCGCACCTTCGTGCGGCTGTTCGATCGCGGCCATCTGTTCACCACCGCGCCTGGCGATCCGCCGTTCTTTCTGATGGGCAGCGAGGGTCTTGGGCGCGACCTGTTTTCGCGCATCGTCTACGGCGCGCGCGTCAGCATGTGTATCGGGCTGGTGGGCGTCGCGATCAGCTTTTCGCTGGGCATCATGGTCGGCGCGTTTTCCGGCCTGATGGGCGGGATGACGGACAGCGCGATCATGCGGCTGTGCGAAGTCGAGATGTCGCTGCCGAGTTTCTATTTTCTGCTTGCGCTGGCGGCGGTGATTCCCTCGGGCCTGAGCACGACGGCGACGTTTTTCCTGATCGTCGGAATCATGGCGTTTATCAGTTGGGCGGGCTTCGCGCGGGTGATTCGCGGGATGGCGGCGTCGGTGCGTTCGGCGCCGTATGTCGAGGCGGCGCGCGCGCTCGGCGGATCGCGCGCGCGGCTGCTGTTCCGGCACGTGATCCCGTCGGTGATCGGCTTTGCGGCGGTGAACGCTTCGCTCTCGATCCCGGGTTATATCCTGGGCGAAAGCGCGCTGTCGCTGCTCGGATTGGGAATCCAGGAGCCGGCGGCGAGTTGGGGGAACCTGCTGAGCCAGGCGATGGATCCGCAGACGGTCGCCTACTATCCGTGGGTGCTGGCGCCGGGATTGTTCATCTCGGCGGCGGTGATGGCGTTCAACTTTCTCGGCGATCATCTGCGCGACCGCTTCGATCCGTCGAACTCGGGCTGACCAATTGGACGGCGCGGTTTGTCGATAAGCGGCGCGAGTTGCTAGAACCCGATCGCGGCGCGTGCGCGTGTGGCGAAATCGTGCCGGGAGGCGTCGGCGATGGGCAGACTCGAAGGCAAGGTGGCGTTGATCACGGGCGCGGGATCGGGAATCGGCCGCGCGGGCGCGATTCGTTTCGCGCGCGAAGGGGCGAAAGTGATCGTCGCGGAAATTTCCCGCGAGGGCGGCGAGCGGACCGTCGCGATGGCGCGGGAGAAGGGCGGCGAGGCCACGTTCGTCGAAACCGACGTGACCGACGCGGCCAGCGTCGAGCGGGCGATCGCGGCGGGCGTCGCGCAATACGGGCGGCTCGATATTCTCTACAACAACGCCGGCGGATCGACCGCCCACGATGGTCCGGTGACGAAAGTGTCGCTCGACGAATTCTGGCGAACGATCAAGGTCGATCTGTTCGGGACTTTCGCCTGCTGTAAATTCGGCATCCCCGAACTGATCAAGGCGGGCGGCGGGGCCGTGATCAACACGACCTCGTACGTGGCGCTGGCTGGAATCAAGGGGCGCGACGCCTACACGGCGGCGAAAGGCGGCGTGCTGGCGCTGACCCGATCGCTCGCGGCGAATTACGCGAAGCATCACGTGCGCGTCAACGCGATCGCGCCCGGCGCGATTCAGACCGAGCGGGTCAAGCGCTTCATGAACGCCGACCCGCGGCTTGGCGAGATGGTTGGCAAGCATATGCTGGGATTGGGCGAGCCCGACGATATCGCGAACATGGCGGTGTTTCTGGCCTCGGACGAGGCGCGGATTATCACCGGCGCGATTTTCCCGGTCGATAGCGGCTGGTCGGCGACATGAAGGCGCGCGCGGCCCGGATCGCAAGCGGCGCGCGCGGCGCGGACGCGGCGCCGAAGGTGAGCGCGAAGCATGAGTGACGACGCGACGAAATCGCACAAACCCGTTCCCGCGCCGGACGATCTCAGCCGGCCCTTCTGGGACGCGGCGCGCGCGCATCGGCTGGCCGTGCAGCGATGCGCGGCGTGCGGCTACTACAACCATCCGCCGCGCAATTTTTGCGACGCCTGTCTCGGCCGCGAGCTCGCGTTCACGCCGCTCAGCGGGCGCGGCGCGATTTACACTTTCACCGTGATGCATCAGCGGGACGTGGCCGGGTTCGAAGCCGACGCGCCGTTCATCAATATCGTCGTCGAGCTGGCGGAGCAGCCGCTGCTGCTGATGGTCGCGAATCTGCCGATCGGCGAGCGCGACCGGGTGCGAGTCGGCGCTCCGGTCGAGGTCTGGTTCGAGGAGCGCGGCGACGGCGTGGTCGTTCCGCAATTCAGAATCGTTTAACGGAGCGGATCGCGAGCGGACGAGGGGCGAACCCGATGTGGCACGGACGAGGCAAGACGGCGATCGCCGGAATTGGTTATTCCGAAATTACGCGGCGGCCGCAAAAGCCGCTTGGCCTGCTGGCGGTCGACGCCTGCCGCGCCGCGATCGCGGACGCCGGGCTTGAGCCGGAGCGAATCGACGGCCTTGCGACCTATCCGGAATCGCCCTTCGCGGGCGCGGGAAATCGCGACGGCGAGGATGTCGTCAGCGTCGCTTTCATCCTGAACCATCTTGGTCTTGCGTCCGACGTGCGCTGGTACGCGCAAATCGAGACCGGGATGATCGCGAGCCCGGTAATCGAGTCGGTCAACGCGCTGCTCGCGGGCGCGTGCGATTACGTGCTGGTGTGGCGCGCGCTGCATCGGCCGGCGCCGCGCGGATCGGCGGGGGTGGGCCGGGGCGCGCCGCGCGCCGCCGGCGACGCGCAATTTATCGCGCCCTACGGCGCCGCGTCGATCGTGCAGACGCACGCGCTGGCGTGGCAACGCTATATGTATCGCTACGGCGCCACGCGCGAGGCGCTGGCGGCGCTCGCGCTCAACAGCCGGCGCAACGCGAATCTGAATCCGCGCGCCTTCTTTTATTCCACGCCGATGACGCGCGAGGATTATTTCAACGCGCGGCCGATCGCCGAGCCGCTCTGCCTGTTCGATTGCGACGTGCCGGTGGACGGATGCGTCGCGTTGATAATCACGACGGCGGAACGCGCGCGCGACCTGCGCAATCCGCCCGCCTATCTCGCCGGCTACGGTCAGAACACCGCGCGCCGGCGCACGCTGCTCTACTATACGCTTGACGATTACATGGCGTGCGGCGGTTCGCTCGCGCGCAAGCTATGGTCGTCGGCGGGACTCGGCCCGCGTGATATGGATGCCGCCCAGCTTTACGACGGCTTCAATCCGTCGACGCTCTATTGGCTGGAGGCGGCGGGATTTTGCGGCGCGGGCGAGGGCGCGGATTTCGTTCGCGACGGCCGGATCGCGCTCGCCGGCGAATTGCCGATCAACACCTTCGGCGGCAGTCTGAGCGAGGGGCGAATGCACGGGATGGGCCATATCGCGGAGGCGGTGCGCCAGGTGACCGACCGCGCGGAACGGCGGCAGATCGCCGGAGCGTCGGCGGTATGCGCGATCGACGGCTCGCCGATGCTGCGCGGGAGCGGAATCGTCGTCACGCGCGATCCTTGAGCGCGCGGGGAGCAGCCATGAACAGCGGCCAATACGAAACTCTGGAGCGGTTGATCGCGTTCGACACCGTGAGCGTCAACAGCGACGTTCCGGCGATGGAGTATCTCGCCGATCTGCTGGAGAACGCGGGTTTTCACGTCGCGATGCAGCGGCTGCGGATTGCCGGCGTGGCGCAGGCGAATCTGGTCGCATGGGCGGGCGAGCCGCGTCCGGGCGGACTGATCATCTCCGGCCATCTCGACACCGTGCCGGCCGCCGGGCAGCCCGGATGGACGCGCGATCCGTTCCGGATGGAACTCGACGGGGATCGCATCCACGGGCGCGGCGCCTCCGACATGAAAGGCTTTCTGGCGCAATGCGTCGAAGCGGCGCGCGCGATCGATCGCGCGCGGCTCAAGCGGCCGCTGGTGTTCATTTTCACCGCCGATGAGGAAGTCGGGATGCTTGGCGCGCAGCGGGTCGCGCCGGAGTTGCCGAAGCTTCTGGGGGCGGCGCCGCGGCCCGATCTGGCGTGGATCGGCGAGCCGACGTCGTTCGCGGTGCTGAACGCCCACAAGAGCATCTGCGCGTTCGAGATTCGCGTGCGCGGCCGGGGTGGGCATAGCGGCGCGCCCGAGATCGGGGTCAACGCGATTGCCGTGATGGGCAAGGCGATCGAGGCGATCGGACGACTGCAGGCGGAGCGGCGCGCCGCGCGCGACGAGGAATTCGCCGCGCTGTTTCCGGATTCGCCGCACGACGTGATGAACTTCGGGATCATTTCGGGCGGCCTCGCCACCAACATCATCGCCGAGGAATGCTCGCTGAAGGTGACCTACCGCTCGCTGCCGAATCGCGATCCGCTGGAGTTGTATCGCGAGATCGAGCGGCGGCTGGGCGGCGTCGATCCGCACGATTACGCTTCGGAGAACCATCGGGCGACGATCGAACTCGGCCGTCCGGTGTTCGCGCCGGCGATGCGTGCGGCGGCGGGCAGCGCGCTCGAACGCACGCTGTTCGCGGCGACGGGAACGCGGGCGGCGCGTGGCGCGCCGTTCGCCACCGACGGCGCGTGGTTCGCCGAAGCCGGTATCACGACGCTGATCTGCGGACCCGGCGACTACGCCCAGGCGCATCAGCCGAACGAGTCGATGGCGCGGGCGGCGTTCGAGCGGGGGACCGGGATGATGCTGAACGTGATCGAACAGATGTGCGCGGTTTCCGGATAAACCGCCGCGCCGAGTCGGAAGCGGAGGAAAGCGAATGGAATTCGGAACGCTGACGTTGCCGCGTCCGGGATGGGCGGCCGCCGACGCGCGCCATGCGGAAGCGCGCGGCTTTGCCGAGGCGTGGTTTCCCGACTCGCACATGATCTACGGCGACGTTTACGCCTGCATGGCGCTGGCGGCGGCGGGGACGGACCGCATCCGGATCGGGACGGGAATATCAGTGGCGTCGAACCGGATCGCGCCGGTCACCGCGCATTCGATCGCGACGATCAATGAAATCGCGCCGGGCCGCGTGGACCTGGGCTTCGGCGCGGGCCATACCGGGCGGCGCGTGATGGGCCTCAAGCCGGTCAAACACGGCGAATTCCGCGAACAGACGCGGGTCATTCACGATCTGCTGAAGCGCGGCGAGACGATCCAGGATATGGACGGATTGCGCCGCAAAATCCGTTTTCTCCATCGCGATCGCCACTTCATCAACCTCGACGGGCCGATTCCGCTTTACGTCGCGGCCAACGCGCCCAAGGCGCTGGCGCTGGCGGGCGAATTCGGCGACGGAATCATGACCGGCCGGGTGACGACGCCGGAACGAATGGAGGCGATTTTCCGCCAGGCTGGCGAAGGCGCGCGCGCCGCCGGCCGCGCCTGGAACGGGCGGATGCCATGTATTTCGCTGACCCATATCTGCGTGCTCAAACCGGGCGAGGCGATCGATTCGCCGCGCGTCGTCGCGATGACGGGCCATTGGGTCGCCGCGGCGCTGCATGGCGTGGCGGCGGGCTATGTCAACGCGCTGACGATTCCGCCCGACGCGCGCCCGGTGTTCGAGGCGTATGCGGAATCAGTGAAACGGATGGAAATTCCCGCCGACGAACGGCATCTCCATCTGCATCGCGGCCACGTGATTTACCTGCTGCCGGAGGAGCGGCGCTTTATCACGGCGGAGACGATCCGATCGACCACGCTGGTCGGCGCGCGCGACGAACTGATCGATCAGATCCGGGCGCTCGAACAGGCGGGATTGAAGCAATTGATCATTAACCCGCCGCTCGATCGGTACGAGGAATGCCTCGACGAGATTTCGCGCGAGCTGATCGAACGCCTTTGACGCGCGGGTCCGCCGCGCCCGCTTCGGGTCTCAGCCGACTCCGGCTTCGGCGAGAAAATCGCTAAGCGCGCGATTGAATTCCGCCGGCTTCTCGAAATAGACCGAATGGCCCGCGCCGGGAATCGCAACAAAGCGGGCATGGGGAATCCGCCGCGCCATCAATTCCATGATTGGGGCGGGCGCGAGCGCGTCCAACTCCCCGACCAGCAGCATCGCCGGCACGCGATTACGGACGATCGGCTCGACGTTGTGCCGCATGCTCATCAGGAGCGGCAGCAGATTCCCCGGCACATTCACGTTGAGGGCGGAAATCCGCTGATAGAGGAAGTATCGCGCCGGTTCACGCGCGGGAAAATCGGGAGCGTAGGCGCGAGTGAGTATTTGCGCCAATCCTCCCTTGCTCGATTCGCGCAGTTTGGCCTGCTCGCGAATCACGTCGGGATCGTCCATGCCGGCCGTCGTGTCGCATAGCGCGAGCGCGCTCGTGCGTTCGGGATAACGCGCGGCGAAGCCCAGCACTGTCCAGCCGCCCATCGATTGGCCGGCCAGCGCGGCGCGTTCGATGCCGAGATGGTCGAGCAACTGGCGCAGGTCCTCGACGAACGCGCCCGGCCCGGGTCCGTCGGCGAGATCGCGCGAGGCGCCGAAGCCCCGATGATCGAACGTGACGCATCGGTAGCGCCGGGCGAGCTCGGGCACGTTCTGCCACCAGCTCAGATGGCTGCCGCCGCCGCCATGCGCCAGCACCAGCGCCGGACCTTCGCCATGAACCTCGTAATAGAGTTCGATACCGTTAAGGCGGGTCAGCGGCATGGGAGCATTCCTCCTCGGCCGCATAGCGCGCCTTTCGCGGGGAAAAATCAAGCGGCGCGGCGCGCCGCGCGAAGCTATCCGGCGAAGGGCCGCAAGCGGATTCTGCCGTCGACCACGATCGCGCCGCGGCCGGGCGCGAGCACCTTGATCGGGTTAAGGTCGACTTCCGCGATTTCGGGCGCGACTTCGACCAGCGCCGACAGCCGCATGACCAGCGCGGCGAGCGCCTCGCGATCGCCGGGCGGAGCGCCGCGGTAGCCGTCCAGCATCGGGCTCGAGCGCAGCTCGGCGATCATTTCGCGCGCGTCGCGATCGGCGACCGGATGCAGGCGGAAGGAGACGTCCTTGAGCAATTCGGCCATCGTGCCGCCGAGGCCGGCGACCAGCAGCGGGCCGAAGGTGGGATCGCTGGCGACGCCGGCCATCATCTCAACGCCGCCGTCGATCTGACGTTGCAGCAGCACGCCGTCGAGCGTCGCGCCAATCGCGTTCATCCGTTCCTGGAGCCGATATGCGGCGCGTTCAACATCTTCGCCGGAGGTCAGGCCCATGATCACGCCGCCGGCGTCGCTCTTGTGAATCACGCCCGGCGCGATCGCCTTCGCGACCAGCGGATAGCCGACGCGGTCGGCGATGGCGCGCGACTCGGCGACCGTCGTTTGTTCGGCGAGAGCCGCCTCGATGCCGGCGGCGCGCAGCAGCGTCGCCACGTCTTCAGGCTTGAGCCAGGCGTCGGCGTCCGCCTCGCCGAGCAGGCGCGCGACGACGGCGCGCACGGTGTCGCGCGCGAAACCGCCGAGGCGATGGAGATTGCCGGGCGCGCGTTCGCGCCAGCGTCCGTAACGAACGGCGGCGGCCAGAGCGGCGGCGGCGTTTTCGGGAAAATCGTAACACGGGATAACGCCGCGCGGGCCGCTGTCCAGTTCGGCGGGTCGGCCGGCAGTGGACACGAAGACGCTGAGCACCGGCTTGTGCGCCGGAACCGCGGCGGCGCCGCGCGCGATTCCGGCGGCGATTTCGCGGGCGAAGGCGGCGATCGGCGGGACATAAATCGCGACCACGGCGTCGACGTTGGGATCCCGCCCGACGGCGGCGATCGCCGAGGCGAAATCCTCGCCGTTGGCGTTGACGCCCAGATCGAGCGGATTCGCGCGCCGCTCGCCGGCGTCCGCCGTGAGCGCGGGCAGAGTGAGGCCGCGCGCTTCGCACGCGTCGGCGAGCAGCACCGCGGGACCGTGCGCGTTGGTCGCGACGCCGACGCGCGGTCCGGCCGCCAGCGGCTGCGCCGCCAGCAGCGCGGCGACGTCGAACATCTGTTCGAGGGTTTCGGTGCGAATTACGCCGGCCTGTTCGAAGAGCGCGTCGACCGCGACGTCGAGACTGGCGAGCGAGCTCGAATGGCCGGCGCCGGCGCGAATATTGGCGCCATGACGTCCCGACTTGACCGCGACGATCGGCTTGCGCCGCGCGACCTCGCGCGCGAGCCGGCCGAACTTGTGCGGATTGCCGACGGTTTCGAGGTAGAGCGCGACCACCGCCGTGTCCGGATCATCGACCCAGTAGGCGATTAAATCATTATTGGAAACGTCGGCGCGATTACCCGCCGAGATGAACGATGAAAGTCCGAGCCGGCGCTGGCTGGCGTGGTCAAGAATTGCGACGCCGAGCGCGCCGCTCTGCGAAAACATCCCGACGTTGCCCGGCGGCGGCGCGATTGGCGCAAACGTGGCGTTGAGGCGGACGGCCGCGGTGGTG
>JAJXYM010000183.1 GCA_021780585.1 Deltaproteobacteria bacterium | reverse complement strand
GGCGTATGCGGCCGGAGCGCGCGAGTTCGGAGAGAACTACGTGCAGGAGGCGGTCGCCAAGCGCGCGGCGCTGGCGGATTTGCGGGACGCGCGCTGGCATCTGATCGGCCATCTGCAGAGCAACAAGGCGCGGGCGGCGGTCGCGGCGTTCGATCTGATTCATACGCTGGACCGCGCGCGGCTCGCGGCGGCGATCGCGCGGATTTGTTCGGCGCCGCCGATGCCGATGCTGATCGAAGTGAACCTGGCGGGCGAGCCGGCCAAAAGCGGGGTCGCGCCGGAGCGGGCGGAAGCGTTGCTCGAAGCGGCGCGCGGGTTGGTCGAAGTGCGCGGCCTGATGGCGGTTCCGCCCGCCGCCGCGAATCCCGAGTCGGCGCGGGGATGGTTCGTGCGGCTGCGCGAGTTGCGCGATCGGCTGAAGGCGCGGAGCGGACTGGAGCTGGCCGAACTTTCGATGGGCATGACGGACGATTTCGAAATCGCAATCGAGGAAGGAGCGACGATCGTGCGGGTCGGCCGCGCGGTTTTCGGCGAACGGGATCGATGAAGAAGCTGGGGTTTATCGGCGGCGGAAACATGGCGGAGGCGCTCGCGCGCGGCCTTGTCGAGGGCAAAGTGTTCGCGCCCGCGGAGCTGATTGTCGCGGACGTCGATCCGGCGCGGCGGCGCAAGCTTGGCCGCGCGCTGAAAATCGAAACCACCGCGGACAATCTGGTCGTGCTGCGCGCCGCGCGCGCGATTCTATTCGCGGTCAAGCCGCAGAATATCGACGATGTGCTGGGCGAGCTCGGCGCGGCGATGGCGCCGCGCGCGCCGATCGCGGCCGCGTCGCGCCTGTTCATATCGATCGCGGCGGGAATCACGATCGCGCGCTTCACCGCCGCGTTTGGCCCGCGCGCGCGAGTCGTGCGCGTGATGCCGAACGCGCCCGCGATGGTCGGGCAGGGGATGGCGGCGCTCACGAAATCGCCCGGCGCGAGCCGCGCCGACCTCAATTTCGCGCTCCGTATCTTCCGCGCCGTCGGCGACGCGGTCGCGCTCGAGGACGAAGCCCTGCTCGACGCGGTGACGGCGCTCTCGGGCAGCGGTCCCGCCTACGTCTACCTGTTCGTCAAGGCGCTCGCCGACGCCGCCGTCGCCGAGGGTCTCGACGCGGCGCTGGCGACGCGGATGGCGCTGCGGACGATTCGCGGCGCCGAGGAGACGATGCGGCGGTCGCGGATGAACGCCGCCGAGCTGATTCGCGTGGTCGCGTCGCCTGGCGGCACCACCGAGGCCGCCCTGCGCAAGTTCGACGAGGGCGGATTTTCGGCTATAGTGGCAGACGCTCTGCACGCCGCCGCGCATCGCTCGCGCGAACTCGGGCGCGCATAGGGTGAAAGGCTTGTTCGCGACGTGTTCGTCTGGACCAATTTCGTTCTCTGGGTCGCGCAGGTGCTCGAAGGCGCGCTCGACCTCTATTTCTGGATCGTGCTGGCCGCCGTCGTGATGTCGTGGATCGAGCCGAATCCCTACAATCCAATCGTCCGCGCGGTCTATGCGATGACCGAGCCGCTCTTCGACTGGATTCGCGAGCATCTGCCAGTGCTGTTCGGCGGAATCGATTTCTCGCCGCTGGTGGTCGTCATGCTGATCAGCTTTCTAAGCAAATACCTGATTCCGACGCTGACGCAGGTGATGGTTTACGGCTTCAGTTGATGGCGGCCGACGCGAATGCGCGCGCCGCGGCGATCAATCCGTGGCTCATCCGGACCCGCGCCGGCCTGCGGATCGAGACGCTGGCGCGGCCGGGCGCGTCACGGCGCGGAATCGTCGGCGTCGAGGCGCGCGGCCTGGTCGTCGCGCTCCACGCGCCGCCGGAAGGAGGCCGCGCCAACGACGAACTAATTGAATTTTTTGCCCGCGCGCTGCGCCTGCCGCGCGCCAACGTACGGATCGCGCGGGGCGCGTCGTCGCGCCGCAAGACGCTGGAAATCGCCACCGCCGAACCCGATCGCGCCGCCGCGGCGATCGAACGTCTCGCGGGCGCCGGGCAATGATCGAAATCGAATCGCGTGATTTGCGCGATCCGAAGTCGCGGGCAAGCGGAATTAGTGACAATCCGATAGAATACGTTGACAACCACTGCCGGCGTGATTACCTCTTCCTCAGATGAATCCGCGCCGGCCGCTATAAGCATTGACGAGCCTATGCCGATCTACGAGTACAATTGCGATAAATGCGGAGTTTTTGAAATAACTCAGCGAATCACCGAGAACCCTCTGCGGAAATGCCCGACCTGCAAGGGCAAGGTCGAGCGAATCGTTTCGCGCACCTCGTTTATCCTGAAGGGCAGCGGATGGTACGCGACCGATTATGCGAAGTCGGGCGGCGGCGCCAAGTCCGAATCCTCCGGTTCGTCTGATTCGGCGTCGTCGAGCGCTCCGGCGACCTCCGGGGGCGCCAACGGCGCGTCGGGTTCGAGCGGCTCGGCAAGCTCGTCCGATTCCGCCGCCAAACCCGCCGAAAAGAGCACGGCGACGAAATCCGCCGACTGACGCGGGCGTGAGTTTTCCGCTCGCCGCGGCCGCGGGGTAGCCTGTCCCGCGGCTTTTCTGTTTCAATGCGGTCCCATGCGCGCGCTGGTGTTCGACCGTAACCTCGAATTACGCACGGAGTATCCTGACCCGCCGCCGACGCCCGGCGAAAGCGTCGTCCGCGTGACGCTGGCCGGAATCTGCGGCACCGACCTCGAAATCACGCGCGGCTATATGGCCTATTGCGGCGTGCCCGGCCATGAATTCGTCGGCCGCGTGGTCGAATCCGCCAATCGCGAGCTGATTGGACGGCGCGTCGGCGGCGAAATCAACGCCGGATGCGGCCGCTGCCGGGCGTGCGCGGACGGCCTCGCCCGCCATTGTCCGAACCGCACCGTGCTCGGAATCCTCGGACGCGACGGCGCCTTCGCCGAATATCTGCGCTT
>JAJXYM010000212.1 GCA_021780585.1 Deltaproteobacteria bacterium | reverse complement strand
CGCTACCGGCGCCGTCTATGAGCGCCTCGGCGAGGAGGCCCTGCTTGACCGCGTCGCCGCGGCGATGAGCCGGGGCGCGGTGGTCGGATGGTTCCAGGGGCGGATGGAATTTGGGCCGCGCGCGCTCGGCAATCGTTCGATAATCGGCGACGCGCGCGATCGCCGGATGCAGTCGGTGATGAACCTCAAGATCAAGTATCGCGAATCCTTTCGGCCGTTCGCCCCGTCCGTGCTGGGCGAGCGCGTGGGCGAGTACTTCGAGCTCGATCGGCCGAGTCCGTACATGGCGCTGGTCGCGCCCGTGCGTCAGGAGTTGCGGCTTGAGATGACGCCGGAACAGCAGGCTCTGTTCGGGATCGAAAAGCTCAACGTGCCGCGCTCGACGATCCCGGCGGTGACGCACGTCGATTATTCCGCGCGGATCCAGACCGTCCATCGCGAGACCAACCCGCGCTATCACGAGTTGATTCGCCGTTTCGCGGCGCTCACCGGATGCGCGACGATCGTTAACACCTCGTTCAACGTGCGCGGCGAGCCGATTGTCTGCACCCCGGCCGACGCCTACCGCTGCTTTATGCGCACCGAGATGGATTATCTCGTGGTCGGCGACTTTCTGCTGGCCAAGACCGCCCAGCCGGAACGTCCGCGCGACGAATCCTGGCGTCAACAGTTCGAGCTGGATTAGCGCACGTGGGCGTTGACGCGGGAAAGCCACGGACGCGCGAATTGCGCGACTTCGGGCTGTTGCTGGGAGCGATGTTCGCCGCGATTTTCGGCGTCATTCCGCTGCTGCGCCATCGCCAGCCCCATCCGTGGCCCTGGATGCTGGCGGCCGCGCTCTGGATTCTCGCCCTGGCCTGGCCGCGCGGATTGACGCTGGTCTATCGCGGCTGGACCAAATTCGGACAGGCGCTCGGATGGGTCAATACGCGAGTGATTCTGACCGCGCTCTACGCGATCGTGATCGTGCCGCTGGGCGTGGCGATGCGTCTGTTGGGGCGCGACCGGATGGCGCGGCGGTTCGATCCCGCGCGCGAAAGCTATCGCGTGGCCTCGCGCAATCGGGCGGAAAAGGATATGGAGAAGCCATTCTGATGTTCGATTTGCTCAAGGACCTTTGGGGTTTCGCGCGCGAGCGCAAAAAATACTGGCTGGTGCCGCTGGTCGGCACGCTGGTGGTGCTCAGTATTCTGGTCGCGCTGGCGCAATACTCGGCCGTCGCGCCGTTTATCTACACGCTTTTTTAGGCTGGCGCCGGCGCGTCCGTCGCCGCCGCCTCCGGGCGCGCGGCCGGGGATGCGTACGTGCGGGTTGCCGCGCGCCCGGCGCGCCGCGACCGGATCGATGATGGAGTTATGCTGAAAGCGATAGCGCAGCGAGTCGGGCTGGTTTTGTTCGGAGTCGCGCTCGCCTTTATCGTCGCGGAAATCGGCGTGCGAATGCTCGGGTTCGCGCCGTCGGAACTTTATACTTACGACCCCTACGTCGGCTGGAAGCTCAAGCCCGGCGCCTCGGGATGGCAGACGCATGAGGGCCACGCCTTCGTCTCGGTGAATGACGACGGCTTTCGCGGTCCCGATTATTCCTTCCAGAAGCCGCCGGGCACGATGCGCGTGGCGGTGATCGGCGATTCCTTCACCGAGGGTCAGCAGGTTGCCGACGACGACACTTTCAGCGCGGTCGCGCAGCGGATCCTGCAGGCGCAATGCCCCTTCCAGTTCATCGGCAAGGACGGCAAGCCGCGGATTATCGATCGCGTCGAGGTGATGAATTTCGGCTGCGACGGCTACGGCACCGCCCAGGAGCTGATCACGCTGAAGCGCTGGGTCTGGCGCTATTCGCCGGATCTCGTCGTGCTGATGTTTTTCAGCGGCAACGACATGCGCAACAATTCCGCGGTTCTGGAGGGCGACAAATGCCGCCCCTTCTATGTCTACCGCGACGGCCAACTCGTGCTCGGCGGTCCGTTCGAGGATTCATGGTCGTTCCGGATGCATTGCATGATCCGCTTCGAGTCGCGCCATTCGCGCCTGCTCGATCTGATGGGCAGCGGCAAGAAAGTGCTGGTCCATATGATCCGCAAGCCGTTCGAACATATCCGCGCGCCGATCGTCATGAAGCATCTGCCGCACGGTTTTGAGCTCGGCCTGAATGACGTGATTTACGCGCCGCCGAAGACGCCGGTGTGGGAGGACGCGTGGCGCGTGACCGACGCTGAACTGGAGATGACCAACGCGGACGTCAAGGCCCACGGCGCGATTTTTATCGTCGCGACCGCCGGCACCGGAATCCAGGACGACCCGAATCCCGAATTCCGCGAGAAATATATGAAGTTCGTCGGCTCGACCAGCCTCTTCTATCCGGACGATCGGATTCGCGCGCTGGGCGAAAAGGACGGCTTCGACGTGCTCAATCTGCCCAAGCCGATGGAGGCCTACGCCCAGGAGCATCACGTCTACCTGCACGGCTTTCCGAACACGTCGCCCGGAATCGGCCATTGGAATGAAACCGGCCATCGGCTGGCCGGCGAATTCCTCGCGCAACGGATTCGCGCGCTGCTCGAGGCTCAGCCCGCGGCGGGCGCGACGACGCCGTCGCCGCCGGTCAAATCCTCCGCCGCGACCGACGCGCCGGCGAGCGCCGCGCCCTGATTCGGCTGGCCGCGACGCGCGCGCTCAGGCGGGAGCCTGGCCTTCGGGCCAGCTCGGCACGTCCGCGTCGAGCGGCACGCGCGCGCTCTTGAGATAGCCCGCGGCCATCCGCCAAAAGCCCGCGATCAGCAGCAGCTCGACCAGGTCCGACGGGGAAAACGCGCCTTGCAGGAACGACCAGGTCGCGGGCGATACCTCGGCCGTCTCGTGCATCTCGTCGGCCATCCGAATCAGCGCGCGGTCGATATCGCTGTAAGCCTTGCACGCGGCCGGATCTCGCACGCCGAGAATTTCCTCCTCGGTCATCTTCAGCTCGCGCGAGACTCGCACATGCTGGCAGAACTCGTACTCGGACCGCGTGCGCCATCCGGTGCGCAAAATGATCAGCTCGCGCGCGCGGGCGCTGACCGTGTTGTGGAACATCAGCGTTGTCAGCATTGCGGCGAAGCCGCCCGTCGCCGTTGGATTATTGAGCATCGTGCGAAAGGCGTTGAGCGGCGCGAGCCGCTCGTCGATTTGGTTGGCGTGGGCGCGCGCAAGGGCGTCGTCGGCCGGCAGCACGGGGATCATCGGCAGCACCTCCGGGACAGGCTGGTTGGCGGACGCCGCCGCATCTCCGGCCGCGACCGCAGCCGCAACCTAGCCGAGCCGGGGTCGATTCGCCAGCCGCGCGGCGGGTCGAAGATTGCGGGCGGCGCGTGGACGTGCCAGCCTTGATGATGACCATTTGCGGGGCCGGTTGGCGTTTCCTGCCGGAACGATGGGTATGCGTTCGTTAGTCAGAGGTGCGGTTCGTTACGCGCTCGCCGCGTTCGCGGCGACGGTTTTCGCCGGATGTTTCGCGTCGGGCGGCGGCATGCCCAATCCCTTCGCCGAGCAGGCGACGCCGCAGCAACAGGCGGTCGATACCGATCCGATGCTGCAAGCGGCCGGCTTCGACGCGCTGCCGGCGACCACGCCACAACAGATCGCCCAGCTCAAATCGCTGCCCGCTCTCCAGATGGGCAACTATATCGACGCCAACGGCGTCGCGCACTACTGGATGGCCGATCCGGATAGCTGCAATTGCCTGTTTCATGGCGACGAAGCGGCCTATCAGCGCTACGAAAATATCAAGCTGCAGAATCAGATGGCCGAGCGCGATCGGCAGGCGATCGCCGCGCAGCAATATCAGCAGCAGCAAATGATGATGGGGCCGGGATTGGGCTTCGGCGGACCGGGCTTCGGGATGATGCCGGGCTATGGCTACGGCAGCGGTTTCAGCACTTTTGGCGGTTTCGGCGGACCCGGAATCGGCTTTGCGTTCTGAGCGCGGCCGCCGCGCCGCGCGGGCCATCGCGTTCCCGCGTCTCGGCCGGTAACATTTCCCCCGATGTCCGACAGGATTCCGCGATCGCATCCGCGCCGCGTGCTGGTCACCGGCGCCGCCGGCTTTATCGGTTCGCATCTGGTTGACGCGCTGGTCGAACATGGCGCCGAAGTGCGCGCGCTCGACAATTTCGCCACCGGCGCGCGGGAAAATCTCAACCGCGCGGCCGAATTGATCGTCGCCGACGTGCGCAATATCGACACGATTCGCCCCGCCATGGAGGGCGTCGATTGCGTCTTTCATATGGCGGCGCTGCCGCGCGTGATGCTTTCGATCGAGCGGCCGGTCGAAACCGATCTGGTCAACGTGATCGGCACGCTCAACGTCCTGATCGCCGCGCGCGAGGCCGGCGTCGGCCGGTTTATCTACGCCGGTTCGTCGTCGGTATATGGCGAGCAGCCGGCGATGCCCCTGGTCGAGACGATGGCGCCGAATCCGCTCAATCCCTACGCGCTGCAAAAGCTCGCCGCCGAGCAATACGTCCGCATCTTCCATCGCCTGCACGGGATGGCGACGCTGACGCTGCGCTACTTCAACGTCTACGGTCCGCGGATGTCGACCGAGGGCGCGTACGTCACCGTGATCGGCGTGTTTATCCGCGAGAAGCTGGCCGGCCGCCCGCTCACGATCAATGGCGACGGCGAGCAGACGCGCGACTTCACCCACGTGCGCGATGTCGTGCGCGCCAATCTCGCCGCGCTCGATTGTCCGCTCGCCGACGGCCGCGCGATCAATATCGGCCGCGGCCGGGCGATCAGCGTCAATCGCATCGCCGCGATTGTCGGCGGACCGGTAATCCACGCGCCGGCGCGTCCGGGCGACCCGCGCCATACCCTGGCCGATCTCGCCGCCGCGCGCGAAGTCCTCGGCTGGTCGCCCGAAATCGAAACCGAGGACGGCGTGCGCGAGCTGATGCGGCTCGCCGGATGCGCCTGAGCGCGCTGGCGCCGCTACTTCGGCTTGCTGTGCAGGACGCCCGCGCGCGTCAGCCGTTCGATTTCGGCCGGCCCGTAGCCGAGATAATCCGTCAGCACGCGCCCGTTATGCTCCCCGAGCAAGGGCGCCTCCAGCTCGAGTTCTTGCGGAAAGCCTGAAAAACGCAGCGGAAAGCCCGGCACCTGCAAGTCGCCCATCAGCCGGTCGTGGATCGTCCGCACCGTGCGCCGTTCGATCATGTGCGGATGCGCCATCGCCTGCTCGACCGTCAGCACCGGCGCCGACGGAATCCGCGCCGCGCGCAACATCTCGACGGCGGCCGCGTCGCTCGGCGTCCGCGCCAGCCACTCCTCGATCACCTTGATCACTTCGGGCCGGTTTTTGATCCGCGTCGGATTATCGATAAAGCGCGGATCGTGACCCAGTTCCGGCCGGCCCATGATTTCGCAGAACTTGACCCAGTGATGGTCGAGCCAGGCGAAGATGAAGATCCACGTGTCGCGCCCCCGGAACATCCCGGCCGGGCATAGCGACGGATAATGCTGGCCGCTGCGGGTCGCCTTCTGCGCGCCGCCGCTCGCGCTGACCGTCTGCACGCTCCAGTCGTGATAGTGGAAATACGAATCGAGCAGCGAGACGTCGATAAATTGCCCCTCGCCGGTGCGATCGCGATAGAAAAGCGCGCAGGCGACCGCGGCGAGTCCGTGGACTCCGGTCGAAACGTCGCCAATCGCGAGCATCGGCGGATATGGCGGTCCGCCCTCCTCGCCGCTCAGGGCGGTCACGCCGGCGTACGCCTGGCCGACGAAATCATAGCCCGGATCCTGCGCCAGCGGCCCGGTCTGGCCGAAGGTCGAAACCGAGCACATGATGATTTTCGGATTAAGCTTGCGCACTTCCTCGTAATTGAAGCCCATCCGCGCGATCACGCCGGGCGCGAAATTTTCCACCAGCACGTCGACTTTCGGAATCAACCCGCGCAGAATTTGCTTGCCCTCGGGCTGGCGCGCGTCGAGACACAGGCTCAGCTTGCCGCGATTCTGCTGGACGAAATAGCCGCTGCGATCGTTCTTGATATAGGGCACGCCGCGCGAACGATCGCCGTCGGGCGCGAGCTCGACCTTGATCACTTCGGCGCCCATCTCCGCCATCAGCTTGGTGACCGTCGGCCCGGCGACGAACTGGGTGAAATCAAGCGCTTTCACGCCGTCGAGCACATGCCTGCGCGAATCTGCCGCCATCACATAGCCTCCCTTGCGCCGCGCCGCGGCCCGCGCGTCACGAAAGCGGCGATCGCCTTCGTCCGCGCGCCCGGCGCCGCTCCCTTTCGTGCTCTAGCAATTGCGCCGCCGCCTCGGCAAGGCGCGGACGCGCGATCGGTCGCCGCCGGCGATATGAATTTGCTATGGTCGGAACGATTACGGGGCGCGCCGCGACGCGCGCGCCGCGAAGGAGCAACGCCGATGGCCGAAAAGCCTGCCGCCGAGTCTCATGGCGCCGCCGCGCCGATCGCGCCCGCCAAATTCGCCCACGCCGTCCTGCGCACCACCCGGCTCAAGGAGATGAGCGAATGGTATCGCACGGTGCTGGGCGCGCGCGTGGTCTTCGAGACCCCGATGCTCGTGTTCATGACCTACGACGACGAGCATCATCGGCTCGCGCTGGCCGCCTTTCCTGGAACAGTCGAACGCACGCCGCGTTCGGCCGGCCTTGACCATCTGGCGTATACCTACGCGAGTTTGGGCGATTTGGTCGCGACCTACGAACGGCTCAAGGCCGCCGGCATCACGCCCGTCGTGAATATCAATCACGGCATGACCACCTCGATGTACTATCGCGATCCGGACGGCAACAAGGTCGAGTTGCAGATCGATAATTTCCCGGAGCCGGAAAAGCTGCAGGCTTTTTTCAAGGGCGCGGATTTCGCAAAGAATCCGATCGGCGTCGATTTCGATCCCGACGAACTGGCGCGGCGCTATCACGCCGGCGAATCGGCCGCCGAACTCACCCGTTATCACGCCGAAAAAGGACTCAACCGCGCGACCATGGCGCGGCTCGGCGAATAGCTATTGCGGAGACGTGGCGATGAAGCTTGCGAGATTTACCCACGAGGGCGAAACCCGAATCGGCGTCGTGATCGGAGGCGAGATCGTCGATCTCGCCGCGGCCGCGCCGGACCTGCCGCGCGATCTGGTCGGCCTGCTCGCGGCCGGCGACGACGCGCTGGTGCGCGCCCGGCGCGCCGCGACGCGCGCCAGCCGGATCGATCTCGAGGAGGTTAAACTCGAAGCGCCGATCGCCCGTCCGCCCGAGTTCCTCGCGATCGGACTCAACTACGCCGATCATATCGCGGAATCCGGGATGGAGCGGCCGAAATTCCCGCTCTTCTTCAACAAGCAGTCGAGCTGCGTCACCGGCCCCCACGATCCGATCCACATGCCGCGCGTCTCAACCGCGCTCGACTACGAGGGCGAGCTCGGTTTCGTGATCGGCCGGCGATGCCGCCATGTGCCGCGCGATCGCGCCCGGGAAGTAATCGCCGGCTATCTGATCGTCAACGACGTGAGCGTGCGCGACTGGCAGTTCAAGGCGCAGACCATGACGCTCGGCAAATCGTTCGACACCCACGGGCCGATCGGACCGTGGCTGGTCACGGCCGACGAAATCGGCGATCCGCACGCGCTCGAACTGACCACCCGCGTCAACGGCGAGATTCGCCAGCATTCCAATACCAAAAATCTGGTGTTCGACTGTTTCGCGATGGTCGAGACGTTGTCGACCGTCTTCACGCTCGAGCCGGGAACGATCATCTCCACCGGCACGCCGGGCGGCGTCGCGGCCGCGATGAAGCCGCCGCGCTATCTCCAGATCGGCGACGTGGTGCGGATCGAGATCGAAAAGATTGGCGCGATCGAAAACCGCGTGATCGCGGAACCCGACGCCACCACGCTTATCTAGCGCGACGTCCCGAGGATAACTTCACGCCGGGCGCTGATGGTCCGGGATTCTTCGCTTCGGCAACCCTCGCTCAGAATGACAACGGCGACACGTTGGGTTGGGTAATCGCGACCGCTCCAATCATGGTTGCGACCGCCCTCTCGTTATTTCGAGCGCCCGCCGCCTTCATTTTGAGCGCTACCCTCTTGTCATTCTGAGCGCAGCGAAGAATCCCTAATCCGGCGCGGGTTACTTGCGCATCGCGAGCGGAGCCGCCGGCGCTTCCGCCGGTTTCGGCATCCCGATTCCGACCGGCCGCGCCTGTCCGTGGCTGACGCGCACCGGCAGAATCACCAGGCTGTAGCCGTAGAGCTGCAGCCAGTTCTGCACTTCGACCGCCGTATGGTTATGCAGGAAGCGGCTGAGGTAACCGTCGAGCTCGTCGGTGAAAACCAGCTTGCCGGCGAAAAAGACTGAATGCGGAAACTCCCGCGCCACCTCCAGGCACATGCGATGCAATTCCGCGACGACATCCGGGCCGATTCCCGTGCGCAGCTCCGGATGGAATCCGAGGTCGGCGGCGAAGCGGCAGTATTCCACCATGTCGTCCGCCAACTGCTGCTCCAGATGCTGCAGTTCGTCCGGACCCTTGAGCAGGGCTGAATCGACTTCGCCCACGCCGATAAAGACCACGTTGCGGAACTGATTATCGAACAGGCGCTGGATCGTCGTCAGCGTCGCCAGTCCGAGTCCGTTGAAGCCGTTGACCAGCAGAACGGCGGTGGGCGCTTCCGGATCGCGCGCCGCCGGGGCTTTCTCGGCGGCGGCGAAAATCTCCGGCAGCACGTCCGCTTCGAGTTGCTCGATCGCCTTGCGCACGCGCTCGTAATGGGCCCGCACGCTGAGACAGATCGCGACCATCCCGCCCGTCATCACCACCGTCACCCAGCCGCCTTGATCGAACTTGAGCGTGATCGTCAGCACCAGAATCAGCGCGGTGAAGGTGCAGCCGACGCCGTTGATCGCGAGCTTGCGCAGCCAGCGCCGTTCGCTCTTGCGCGCCTGCCACCAATGCACGGTCATGCCAAGCTGGGAGAGCGTGAAGGTGACGAAGACGTTGATCGCGTAGAGCACCACCAGCAGATCGACGCTGGCGTGCGTGCCGGCCAGAATCACGCCCGCCGCCAACCCCATCGCGAGCACGCCGTCCTGCGTCACCAGCCGCGCGCTCAGATTCGAAAACCGCCGCGGCAGCCAGCGATCCGTCGCCATCGTCGCCAGCACCCGCGGCCCGTCGACGAAGCCGGTCTGCGCCGCGACGAACAGCAGCGCGCCCTCGGTCAGCAGCGTGAACGTTACAATCGGCATCCCGAGCGGCAGTCCGAACAGCGTCCAGCGCGCCGCCATCTTCTCGAACAACACCGCGTTGAGCGTCTTGCCGGTTATCGGTTCGACGTTGAACAGCATGTAGCTGAACAGAATTCCGCCGGCGACGAAGGCCAGCGACACCGCCATGTAGAGCATCGTGCGCTTGCCGGTGACGGTGCGCGGCTCGCGCAGAATCGGCAGGCCGTTGCTTACCGCCTCGATTCCCGTGTAGGTGCCGCCGCCCAGGCTGTAGGCGCGCAGAAAGATGATCGCCAGCGCGAAAAATCCCAGGCTGTGAATGCTCGCGCCGGTCTGGCTCATCGCCTCATGCATCGCGCCCGGTATTTGCGGCGACCGCTCGACCAGCGCGTACGTGATCAGCCATACGTGCGTGATCACGAAGGCGATAAAAATCGGCAGCAGCGAAATCACCGACTCCTTGACCCCGCGCAGGTTCATCCCGATCAGCAGGATCACCACCAGGATGCATACCCAGAACTTGTACGGCAGCCATCCGACCGGCAGAAAGCTGAAGATCGCGTCGGCGCCGCTCGCGATCGAAATCGAAATCGTCAGCACGTAGTCGATCACCAGCGCCGACCCCGAAATCACGCCGGGATAACGGCCGAGCAGCTTGGTCGCGACCAGATAGCCGCCGCCGCCGGTCGGAAATTCGTCGATCGTCTGCGAATACGACGCCGAGATGATGAACACCGTCAGCGCCATCAGCAGCGCCAGGAACACCGCCATGTACTGATGGCTGCCCAGGGCGAGATAGGCTTCCTCCGGTCCGTAGCACGAGGAACTCAGACCGTCCGAACCGAGGCCGACCCAGGCCAGAAACGCAATCAGGGAAAGTTGATGGAAAATGTGCGGGTCTTTGACGTCGCGGGCGGGTCCAATCAGAATCTGGCCGAGCGTACGTTTCTCGCCGTTGGGGCCAACGGGACTTTCTGATGCCATAGTCGGGTTCGAGGAATCTCCTGAGCCTGAATTTAGACGTTTGCGCGGTAGCGGGCTACCGTGACTTTGGCCGCCCTATATGGGGTATGCCGCGCGTTCCATCCCGAGTCGATAGCGCGCCGCGTCGATCAGGTTCTGCATCAGCGCCACCACCGTCATCGGACCGGTGCCGCCCGGATTCGGCGTGATCCAGCCGGCGACTTCCCGCACCGCCGCGAAATCGACGTCGCCGGCGAAACGGCCCGGCGCGATCCGTCGGAAGCCCACGTCGATCACGCACGCGCCCGGTTTCACCATCGCGGCCGTGATCAGAAAATCCCGGCCCGGCGGCGCCACGCCCGCGCACGAGACGATAATGTCCGACTCGCGACAGATCGCCTCGAGGTCGCGGGTATGGCGATGGCACCAGGTGACGGTCGCGTTACGCATCCGGCCGCCCAAAATCAACGCCATCGGCTTGCCGGCGATATCGCTGCGGCCGATCACCGCCGCCCGCTTGCCATCCACCGGCGCTTCATAATGGTCGAGCAGCGTCAGCACGCCGCGCGGGGTGCAAGGAATGAAGCGACCCCATTGTCCGCGATAAAAGCCCGAGATGCTCGACGCGCCAACCGCGTCCACATCTTTCATCGGATCGATTTCGTCGAACAGGCGAAAATTGTCGAGACCCTCCGGTATCGGCAATTGTAGCAGGATTCCGGTCACGCCCGGGTCGGCGTTCAACCCGGCGATCGTCTCGCTTAGCCGCTCGATCGTGGCGTCGCGCGCGGCGATCCGAATCGTCGAGCTTTTGCAGCCGAGGAGTTCCGTGAAACGCTGTTTGTTTTTGACGTATTGCGCCGACGCGGGATCCTCGCCGACCAGAATCGCCGCCAGATGCGGCACGAACCGATACGTTTCGATCAATTCCTGGGCGTAGGCCTGCAGGTGCGGTCTGAGAAATTCACTGGCCTTGCGGCCGTCCATAATAATCGCTGGCATCGCGATGGGCGCGGATTGTGTAATTGTTCTAAGGGGAGTGATTGAAACCTGAAGCGCTGGTCCGCAATCCGTGCGATTCGTTCGTTAGCGGCGCGGACTTTGGTAAAATTAGATGGACTGATGGAACCGGTCAAGCAGACACCGCTGATTGACGTTCATCGTGCCTTGGGCGCGCGCCTGACCGAGTTCGGCGGCTTCCTGATGCCGCTGAACTACGCCGGCATCATCGAGGAGCATCGCGCGGTGCGCGCCACCGCCGGATTGTTCGATTTAAGCCATATGGGCGAGTTCGAGGTCAGCGGTCCGGGCGCGCTCGCGATGCTCGCACGGGCGTTGACCAATTCCGCCGCCCGTCTGGTCGACGGCCAGGCGCAATATACGCTCATGTGCGCGCCGGACGGCGGTACGATCGACGATTTAATTGTTTATCGTCATTCGGCCAGCCGCTATATGTTGTGTGTGAACGCCTCGAATGTCTCGACTGATTGGGATTGGCTCACCGAGCATAATCGCGACGGCGCGGTCCTGCGGGACCATAGCGAGGCCACCGCGCTGGTCGCGATTCAGGGACCGCTGGCGGCGCAGGTTCTGAGCGGCGTCGCGAAATTTCCGGTCGCGTCGATCCGACGTTTTCGCTTCGCCGAGGGCGAGGTCGCCGGCGTCGCCTGTATGGTCGCGCGGACGGGCTATACCGGCGAGGACGGGTTCGAACTGTTTTGTCCCGCGACCGAGGGCGCCCGGCTATTCGAGGCGTTGTTGGACGCGGGCGCGGGCGCCGGGATCAAGCCATGCGGATTGGGCGCGCGCGACACCCTCAGGATGGAAGCGGGA
>JAJXYM010000100.1 GCA_021780585.1 Deltaproteobacteria bacterium | reverse complement strand
GACAATCAAAAAAACCATCGAATTAGAAGTGATGCCCGGCCCCCGGGCCGCGCCAGACGACGCCCTCGTAACCCGGCGGTTCCGCATCAGCCGGTAGAGCACGCGCGCCTGGGCGTCACCTCGCCGCGCCGGCTTCGCACGCGAGCTTGAACTCATTAATTTCTTTCGCATTTAACTTAATAAATCTTGATTTATCTGCATATATCTGTATTCATCGACGAGTGACGGAGGAACCCCGATGGCCAAACCGCATCCGATCGTCAACCACGCCGATCTGCCGTGGGCCGAATCGTCGGCCGAGCGCGCCTTCCGCGGCCGCCGCAAGTCCCTGGGCGCGGCGGCGGGGGCGCGGAGGCTTGGCGCGAGCCTCTACGAAGTCCCGCCGGGAGCGTCGGCCTGGCCGCGCCATTTCCATAGCGCCAATGAAGAGGCGATTTTCGTGCTCGAGGGCGCTGGAACGTTGACGCTCGGCGACGCGCAATTTCCCGTGCGCGCGGGAGATTTCGTCGCGCTCCCGCCCGGTCCCGACCATGCCCATCGGCTCGCCAACACGTCGCGCCGGCCGCTGCTTTATTTGTGCGTCTCCACGATGGTCGAGCCGGAGGTGAGCTTCTATCCCGACTCGGGAAAATTCGGCGTGATGGTGGGCGCGCCGCCCGGCGGCGACAAGTCGCGCCGCACCTTCGAAGGGTCGTTCCGGACGGACGCGAAAGTCGCTTACTTCGACGGCGAACCCGACGCCTGACGTGCTACAATCCGCCGCCACGGAGGCGGCCAATGGCGGGGCCCTGGGGCGCGAGCGAAATTATCGACAATCTCTACGTCGGCGATTTGCAGGACGCGGCGCGTTTCGACGGCATGATTATCTCGGTGCTGCCGGAACGCTTCGACGGCGAGCCGGCCCACGCGATCATGCTGCCGTTCCTGCAAAACGGCCGCGCCACGCTCGACAGCGCCGGCGCGCTGATCGACGCCGCGCTCGAGCGCGGGATGCGCGTGCTGGTGCATTGCGAGGAGGGCTGCGAGCGCGCCCCGCTGACGGTCGCGTGGTTCCTGATTCGCCGCCGCGGCATGAGCCTCGACGAGGCTTACGCGCTGCTCAAACAGCGCCGCCCCATCGTCAGGGATCGCCGGCGCTGGCTCGGCGTCTATAACCGCTGAACCGCGCCGGCGGCGATCCCCCTGAGTGGTAATTCGCGCCACAGCCGCCGAGCTTCCGCGGAAGCGCACAAAACGCGGAATGCCGAAGGAAACAGCTTAGGAACAATCGGCAACCGCTTCGCCAAGAACTTTCAGCCAATCTCTTTCCGAGGCGGTCAATCCACTCCGATCGCGTTGGGCAAGTATGAGGAACAGCGCCGACAGGCCGTCCCAGTGTTGCGGTTCGCCGTATTTCCCCTTGATGGGTTTTCGCTGAAAACGTTTATTCCATTCGGCTATTGGCGTGGCGCTTTTTCGACCGTTGCATTTGTTACAGGCCGTCGCGAAGTTTTTTTTGTTGTGCGTGCCGCCGGCGGAAAAGGCTTCCACGTGATCGATGACCGCGCCCAGTTCGTCCAGTAGCGGCGCGCCGTCGCGAGTCCAATGTGCGTGATAGTAGGAAAGCGGCTCGATCCGGCCCGACTTTCTGAGTTCACGCTCAAGATATTTCATCACCGGCGCGAAAATTACGGGCCGGTTGCACCAGCGGCAAATCCAGCCGTCGCGGCGGAATACTGATAACTGCAATTCCTTCGATAGTGGTGGTCGTGACTTTCCGGTCCGTGGACTATCGAAACCCCACTCCACTATCAAAAACGAGTCCAGCGGAATCCCCGCATCCAGTGCGGTTTGAAGCCATTGCCGTTGAGCCAGCCGGATCGTGTCATGCGCCTTCCATTTGGCCTCCGCGAACATGACAGAACCACCACGCCAGCAGAAGACGTCAAAACACCCACCCTCGCAATTCGCGAGGGCTCGAATCGAATCCCATGAAGGAATCGCTGTCTGCCTGGCTGGCAAATCCTTCGTCGTATCCTCGCCCCAATAACCGATCCGGTACTTGTTGCTGAAGCTGTCGATCCAGCGGCCTTCCCAACCGTCGCGCTCGAAAATGCGCAAGATGGCAAGCTCCGCGAATACCATTTCACCGTTAAATTCGAGAACCGGCTTTTTGTTGTACGTGTCGGCTGGGAGCGGGTCAGTCCACTTGCGAAAGAGCGGCGAGGTCTTCGGCAATTCCACTTCAAGCCCGGAGGGCAACACTATGCGCTGTTCCGATTCTGGCTTCAGAAGATCAGGGTACTGGGGCATTAGGGAACCTCTGCATAACCGGCGGCGGCGATTATTTCCCTCCCCTTGTCCAAGGGGAGGGTGAGGGAGAGGTGAGAATCGAAAGGGGGGGCACTTGTGCAGAGATTCCTTAGGGGACTCGTCCTTGCAGATTCTCTGATCGACCGAGCATTTACCGACCCTCCCGTCGCAGCTTAGGCGGATCGGCGGCGCTGGCTCGGCGTCTATAACCGCTGAACCGCGCCGGCGGCGCGACCGGAAGGCTCAGTAGGCCGCCTCCAGCAGCGCGACAATCTCCTCGCGATTCACCGGCCGATCGACGACCTTCGCATGTTCGACCTCGTCGAGCACGGTGCCGGCGATTTCGGCCAGCTCGTGACGCTTGACGCCGGCCTCATGCAGCGTGTGCGGAACGTCGAACTGCGCGACGAACTTTTGCACCCGATCGGCGGCTTCGAGCGCGGCCGGACGCGGATTTTCCGGATCGAATTTCACGCCCAGGCCTTCCGCGATCGGCGCGAAGCGTTGCGGCGCGATGCCCGCCATGAACCGCATCACGTGCGGCATCGTGATGCATGACGTGACGCCATGCGGCACGTCCCATTTGGGGCCGATTTGATGGCCGAGCGCGTGCGAGACGCCGAAGCGCGTGTTCATCCCGCCGAAGATCGAAAACCACGCCGCCATCTGGCAGTGCCCGCGATGCGCGATCGAGGCTTCGCCCGTCGTCTTGATCGAGGCCGGCAGATGCTCGACCAGCAGCGCGATCGCCTTCGCCGCCAGCGTATCGGTCAGCAACTGATGGCGAATCGAGTAGGCCGCTTCGACCGCGTGGTCGAACGCGCGCATCCCGGTCGCGACCCACAGCCAGTCGGGCGTTTCGACCGTCAGCTCGGGATCGTTGAGGACGACGCGCGGCTGCAGGCGCGCGTCAACCACGCCGCCCTTGATCCGGCTGGCCTCGTCGGTAACGCCGCCGACGGGGGTGTATTCGCCCGCCGACAGCGTCGTCGGCACGGCGAAATGAATCACGTCGCGGCCGTCGCCGCCGGCGATTCCGCCGGAGAAATCGATCCCGTGGGCGGCGGAGGTCGCGTCGCCGCCGCTCAGGATCGAGGCCGCCGCAACCTTGGCGGTGTCGATCGGGCTGCCGCCGCCGAAGCTGATCACCGCGTCCGCGCCCACCCGCCGCATCTCGGCGGTCAGCTCGCGCACGGTCGCGGCCGGCACATGCTGCGCGGCGCCCTTGTAGACGGCGGCGCAGCGCGCGCCGAGCGCGCCGGTCACGCGCTCGAGCAGCTTCGATTTGCCGAGCGTTTTGCCCGTCACGACCACCGCGCGATTGAGTCCGCGCCGTTCCAGCTCGCGCCCCAATGAAGCGATTTTGCCGGGGCCGAAAACCACCCGCTCGAGTTTGGTAAAATTGAATTCGCCCGCCGGCGTTTCCATCCGCGTATCCTCCAATTAGGGCGCGCCATGTCGGTCCGGGCGCGCCGCCCGACACCGCCGATAGTCTCCCCGCTCAGGGAGGCGGCGGTTGGTTCATGGCTTGATTATCACGAGTGTGCCGATCGGCAGAAGCCGTTCGAGCTCCGTGATATCGGAGTTTTCCACCGAGATGCATCCGGTGGTCCAGTCGACGTCGCCCAGATTGAGGACCGGCTCGTCGGTGCCGTGGATGCCGACGCTGCCGCCTTCGCCGATACCGCGCGGAAGATCGCCGTCCGCGCGCATCCGGGCGTAATTCGCCTGATCGTTAGCGTTGGGATAGTTGATCTTCATGAACCAGCGGAAACGCGCGCTACGATGCTTCGAGACGATCAGGTAGGCGCCCTCGGGCGTGCGCCGATCGCCCTCGAATTCCTTGGGCCCGCCGAAATGGCTGCGGCCGAAAACCGCCTGATAATCCTTGTACGGATAGCCGCGATAATCGACCTCGAGCAGATGGCGCGATTTCCACGCGCGCACCACCCAATTGTAAGGATCCGTCGTGCGTGACATCGGGTCCCGCAGATACAACCGCATCCCCGGTTTGACCGCGTTCGCCGCCGGACCGCCGCCCGCGGAAGCGTTGACCGGAGGGCGCGGCGGAGTCAGCACGGCGAGCGTCGCCGGATCGGCCTTGGGCGCGGCCGCGCTCCCGCCGGCGGACGCGGACGGATTGGGCGCCGCGTAAGCGAGCGGACTCGGCGCGGGCTTCGGCGCGACCGGCAAGGAAGTCAACGCGGCGTTGGCCGGTTGCGCCACCGCCGTCACCGCCGGCGCATGGACCAGCGGCGGCGCGGACGCGTCGCCCGCCCCGGCCGCCCGAACCGTCAGCAATAACCCCACCAGTGCGGCGCCCGCCGCGCCCGCCTTGCGCATCTGCCCGCCCATCCGCATTCCTTGACTCGTCATATTGTGAAAAGCCTTGGCCGCCACGTCAATTCCGATTAGCATTTTTTAGCCTCTGATTCGCGCAAGGAGACGCCGATGGATCCAACGCTGGCGCGGGCGCTGGCCAATCTCACCAGCGGAATTTACGTGTTGACCGTGGCCGACGGCGACCATCATCACGGCATGTCCTCGTCCTGGGTGGCGCAGGTTTCGGGAGAACCGCCGCTGTTCAGCGCCGCGGTCGATAATCGTCATTTTTCCAACGCCATGATCGCGCGCGCGGGAGCGTTCGCCCTCAATATCGTCGGCGCGCGCGGCAAAGCGCTCGAGGACTATTTCTACTCGGCCGCCGCGCGCCGTCCGGACAATCTCGATCGCCTTGCCTACGAGCTTTCGCCGACGCTCCGGCTGCCGTGGCTCAGGCTCGCGATGGTCTCGATCGAGGCGCGGGTGCATTCGCATATGGTCGCCGGCGACCATACGATTTTCGTCGGCGAGCCGGTCGGCGTGCGGCTCGGCGCGCCCGACCGTCCGCTCACCTCGCTCGATCTGGATTACGTCTATCTGGGCGGGAAGGAGGTGCTGCCGCGCGACCGCACCGGCTGGTAAGGAGCGTCATCGCCAGCTAATTTGACCGGCGGCGAAACCCTCTGCTAGCATCCGCGCCGACCTGATGCGGGAGTCGTGCGATGCCGATCGAAAGGAATGAATTGCGCCGGGTGATGGGCCATTTCGCCACCGGCGTCACCGTAATCACCACCCTCAACAAGGCCGGCCAGATCCATGGTCTGACCGCGAACGCCTTCAGCTCGGTCTCGCTCGAGCCGCCGTTGTGTCTGATTTCAGTGGACAAAAAGGCGGAAAGCTACGGCTGTTTCGAGGAAAGTCGCGTCTTCACGATCAATATTCTCGCCTCCGACCAGGAGGCGCTGTCGCGCAAATTCGCGGTCAGCGGCGGCAACAAGTTTGAAGGCGTCGCCTATCGGATCGGCGCCAACCGCGCGCCAATCCTCGAAGGCGCGCTCGCCTATATTGAGTGCACGCTGTACGCATCATATGATGGCGGCGACCATACGATTTACCTGGGCGAAATTCAGCAGGCCGAGATCACCGAGAACAAGCCGTTACTGTTTTTCCGCGGCGGTTATCGTGAAATCGGCGATTGACCGCGCTAACCCCGGCTTCAGCCAATAATTCCCGACGTGTCCCCTGAGCGCAGCGAGTCTTCCCGAAAGCGGCTCGAACCCGAAACGATCGACGCGGGCGACCATCGCGGCGCCAACGGCGGTCGCGCCAGCGCGCGGCTGAGCGGGCTCACGATTTTCCTGCCCTCGTACAATGAAGAGGGCAACGTCGAACGCGTCGTGCGCGGCTTTCTGGCCGAAGCGCCCAACGTCGCCGACGACTTCGAAATCGTCGTAATCGATGACGGCAGCGGCGACCGCACCGCCGAAATCGCCGAGCGGCTGGCGGCCGAAAATCCGCGCGTCCGACTGGTGCGTCACGGCGTGAACCGGGGCTACGGGTGCGCGATGGCGACCGGCTTCAAAACCGCGCGCCAGCCCTACGTTCTGCTCTGCGACGGCGACGGCCAGTTCGATCCCGTCGATATGCGCCTGTTGACCAGCCGGATCGGCGATTATGACGTCGTGATCGGCCGGCGGGCGCGCCGCGCCGACCATCTGATGCGCCGGTTCAACGGCAGGGCCTGGACGATACTTTCACGCCTGCTGTTCGGCCTCACGATCACGGACATGGATTGCGGCTTCAAGCTGTTTCGCCGCGAGATTGTCGCGGACCTCGAACTGCATGCGAGCGGGGCGATGGTGACGACGGAACTGATGGCGCGGCTGGCGGGACGCAAGGCGCGGATCGGGGAAATCGACGTAACCCACCTGCCGCGCATCGCCGGAGTCCAGGGCGGCAATAGCCCGTCAGTGATTATCGGCGCATTTCGCGACCTGTTTTCGCTCTATTGGGAGTTGAAACGGGCGCGCTACGGCAATTCGACTCGAGACAATTGAGTATGTATCGACTCGTTGAAACGCTTGACCGCCAGCGCCGGAGGGAACTGGATGATGTGCGGGGGAGGTCAACGCAAATCGTTGGCAATCGCACGTAATAAGTCAGCCGTTCGCTGGCGCTTCGTCAAAAACCCCCGTATTCTACTGCGTTTGAATCAGCGCGCCGGGATGGCACGGCGTTCGCTTATTTAATGGATCGGAGCGGTCCTCCAATGGACCGTCAGGAACCGAGAGAAGGAGATGGAGATGAAGCGTACTGTTTCGATTCTGACGGCGGCCCTGTTCGCGAGCGCGATGGCGATGCCGGCCTTTGCGCAGTCGCCCGCGGCCGAGTCGTCGCCGGCCGCCCCGGCGGCGGCGGCGTCCCCGGCGATGATGAAGCATCATCACGTGCATCACCATGTGCATCACCATGTGCATCATCACATGATGCACCACCACAAGGCGGCCGAGGGCGCTTCGCCCGCGGCGTCGCCGGCCGCGTCCTGATAACGGCCCTCACGCAGGGACGCCGTCAGTGAAGTATACGTCCGTCAAGGCCGCGATCCCGACCCGTCACAGGCGTCGGCTCGCGGCCTTGCGGGCGGCGGCCGATACGGATACCGCGCGGTCGCACGATTGCGCGCTAATTTCGCTTTTGCATTGTAAAAAATTGCGCTAAGCTCTCGTCACCCGCGGCCAGACGATGAGCGCGGGCGGGATTCTTGGCTGAGTTATTGCCTACTCGCACGCCCCGGCTTCTGCTCGCACTGGCGTTTGCCGTGGTATTCCTGATTTTTTCCCGTCCGGCGGCGTGGGCCGGCCGCCAATTCGACGATCAGGTCTGTGACCCGCTCGCCGACTATTACCTCGGGATGGAAGATTATCCGGAGGCGATCCGCCGCCATCAGGCGGTTATCCACGACCATCCCAACAATGCGCTCGCCTATTATCATCTGGGCTTCGCCTACGGCATGACCGGCAACCATCGCGACGAGCTCGTCGATTATCAGAAGGCGGTTGATCTGGGACTCAGCGATTGGCAACTCTTTCTTAATATGGGGTTGGTCTATCTCGACGCGGGGCGCTACGGCGACGCGCTTGCGGTGCTGCGGCTGGCGGAGTTGCTCGGTCCGTATCATCCGGAAGCCCATTTCAATCTTGGGCTGGCCTATGAACGGCTCGGGATGTACAACGAAGCGCAGCAGGAGATGCTGGTATCGCTCAAACTCGATCCGCGTCAAAGCGACGCGCGCAATCAACTGGGCGTGATTTACGCCGAGCAGGGCAATTTCGCGCGCGCGCATGACGAATGGACCGCCCTGGCCAACGCCAATCCGGACTACGGACCGGCGCGCGCCAACCTCGCGATTCTCGAACGGGTCGAGCGTGGCGAGGTCAAAGGGCCGAAACGATTGACCGGGTTGGCCCATGCGCCCTGACGCCGGGCGCGGCCGCGCCGGCGATCGCTCGGGGAGGGGGGATGAGGTGGTGGAAAATCGCTGGAAGTCCATGCGCCGGCGCCTCGCCGGCGCGCTCGCTATCGCGACCGCGCTGCTGATTGTGGCCGCCTCATTGGCTAACGCCGCCTATTACGCCGGCGAACATCACAGGCATCGCCATATTCATCATGTCCATCGCCGGCGCGGCCACGCGGCGCGACGCCGCGGCGCCGTCCCGATGTATCATGCGGCGCTGCTCGAAGACGCGGACACCGGGCGGGTGCTTTACGCCTCCGATCCCAATTTGTCGTGGCCGCCCGCGTCGATGGCCAAGATGATGCTGCTGTTGGTCACGACCGACGCGATCAAATCCGGCCGCCTTTCCTACAACACGCCGGTGCGCATCTCACGCCGCGCGGCGCTGACCGGCGGTTCGCGCCTCGGATTGCTGCACGAGGGACGGGTCTATCCGCTCGGCGAATTGATGAAGGCCGCGCTGATACGATCGGCCAATGACGCCGCGGTCGCGATCGCCGAGACGGTCGGCGGTTCGGTCGACGGAGCCGTGCGTCTGATGAACGCCAGGGCGGCGCAACTCGGCATGACCGACACCCATTACGAAACCGTCGACGGGCTGCCGCCAATTCCGATGCATGACGTCGATCGCACCACCGCGATGGACCTGGCGACGTTGGCGCGCGCGCTGATTCACAATACCAACCTGCTCGAATGGTCCGCGCTGCAATCGGCCGAGTTCGACGGCGGCGTCGCCATGCTGCACAACACCAACCATCTGATCGGCCATTACTACGGATGCGACGGGCTCAAGACCGGCTTTACCTACGAGGCCGGCTTCAATCTGACGGCGACCGCGCGGCGCGGCGATATGCGGCTGATCTCGGTGATTCTGGGCGCGCCAAACAATCCCGAACGCTTCATCCAGAGCGCCAAGCTACTCGATTGGGGCTTCAATAACTTCAAAAAAGTTGAAGTGCTGCACGTCGGCCAGACGCTGCCGGCCGTGATTCAGCTCGACAATGGCCACACCATCCATCCGGTGCCCGAGCGCGACCTCGCGCTGGTGATGCCGAAACATCCGGCCGCCGATATCCGTTATGATTACCAGGGGCCGACCGTCGTGACAGGACCCTTGCCGGCCGGTACTCTGCTGGGCAAAGTGGCCGTGATGGACGGTACTGATGTGCTGACCAAGGTCGATGTCTATGCGCCGGTCGCGGCCGGGATGGACCCGGCGACGCTGACCCGGACCACTGTCAGCGCCGACCCGCCTTCCGCTACAATGCCCGCTTCAGACCACGACTCGCAGGAGAAGAAATGACGCCCGCATCGCGCCAACGTAACCGCCGCAATCACAAACTCGCGCGCAAGCGCCGCACCGATCCGGTCCAGGCCAAATCGCGCCTGCGCAAGATGCGCCGGACGCGGGTCCGCCGCGCCGCGCGCTGATCCGCAATCCGCCCTCCGCGCGGCGTTAAGCCGCGTTCGGATTCCACCCTGGGCTCGATGGCCGCAGGGTCCGTCAAGGCGGACCCGCGCGGCCATTGCTATTTGTCGCGACGAAGCCGCCGCGCTCGGCGCGTTCTGATTGTGACGTGACCGAGCCGCGCCGCTCGTGACGCAAGCGGCGCGGCTCGTCGGGATGCTTCTTCGCCGGCCTTAAGAACGACGCGGGACGCGATCGCCCGCTCCCCCTAGAGATTGCCGGCGGCGTGGTCGGCCAACGCCGCCGATTGCGCCAGCGGCACCATCTGCGCGATTTGGCATTGCACCAGCGCACGCAGCTTGTTGTCGATCTGGAAAAACCGCGTCACCTTGACCTGCGGCAGGACCGCCCGGAACTTCGGGATATATTCCTTCTGCACGTTGAGGCGCGCTTCCGCAATCGCCATCGTCTCGTCGAGTTTCTTCGCCGCGTCGCCCTCGGTCAGCGTCGCATAGTGGCGGGCGAAGTCCTTGATTTCGCGGATATGCCGATCCTCAATTTTGTCCATCCGCGCTTCGTACTTGTCGTACAACGGCCAGAACGCCTTGGCCTGCTCGGCCGTGAAGTCCATGTTCTGGCCGACGATGGCCTTGCGCTCGGCCCGCGCGGCCGCAATATCGAGCTGTTTCTGCGACGGCGCATGATTGCCGGGAACCGCGCCAGCGGGCGGCGGTTGCGAACCCGATTGCTCCTGCGCGTGGGCGGGAACGGCGAGCACGAGACCGCATACCAATGCGGCGGCGATAGCGGCGGAGATTTTGGCGGATTTCATCGCGGCGAGCGATTCCCCTTTCATCGTGAGCGAATTGTCGCGCGATGCTTTCCGATCGGCCGCTTCGAGTCAAGCCGATTCGTCATGGCGGGGGCCTCGAGATCCGCTTCGTCGTCCGACGACGCACTGACGCGCCCCCGATTCAAAGCGTCAAGCTTCAGGTCGAAATTATCGTAAGCATCGATGATGACCTCATTACCGCGGCCAGTCTGTGCGGACCAATCGACCGGATTTTCTTCGCTTCGAATCCTCGCCCGCCGATGTCGATTCGGCCGGGCGCCGTTCGACTATGGGATGTAAGCGCAAACTTCCCGCAGGAGGCGGATCATGCAGTACATGCTGCTCATCTATCAGTCCGAGGACCAGCGGCCCGCGCCGGACGACCAGCGCCGGATCATGGCCGAATACATGGCCTTCACCCAGGACATCGTGAAGGCCGGCAAGTTCAAGGCCGGCGACAGACTCGAGCCGTCGACCACCGCGACGACGGTCCGCGTGCGCAATGGCAAGACGCTGACCACCGACGGACCGTTCGACGGAACCCAGGAGCAACTGGGCGGCTACTACCTGATCGAAGCCGCCAATCTTGACGAGGCGGTCGCGATCGCCGGGCGGATTCCGGGCGCGCGCTTCGGCTCGATCGAGGTGCGGCCGGTCGGGATGATGTGACGTTGGCCTGGCGCCGTCCGGCGGGCTAAGCTCCCGACGGGCGGCGCATAAATGACCGATGGCGGCATAGAGCGTCTCTATCGCGATGAATTCGGACGCATCCTGGCGACCCTCATCCGGCTAATCGGCGATTTCGAGCTGGCCGAGGACGTCGCGCAGGAGGCTTTCGCCGCGGCGATAGAACAATGGCCGCGCGAGGGCGCGCCGCAAAATCCGCGCGCATGGATTATCGGCGCCGCGCGCCACAAGGCGATCGATCGGATGCGGCGCGACGCCCGCTTCGCCGGCCGGATCGGCGAGATTCTCGCGTTCGAGGAGAATCAACGGAGCGAGGCCGTCGCCATCGACGACAGTTCCGTGCCCGACGATCGCCTGCGCCTCATCTTCACCTGCTGCCATCCCGCGCTCGCGACGGAAGCGCAGGTCGCGCTGGCGCTGCGCACGTTATGCGGCCTGACGACGGACGAAATCGCACGCGCCTTTCTGACCCCGGCGGCGACGATGGCGCAGCGGCTGGTGCGGGCCCAGCGGAAAATCCGCGCCGCGCGCATCCCGTATGAGATTCCGCCCGCCGAGGCCCTGGCCGAACGGCTCGCCGCCGCGATGGCGGTAATTTACCTGGTCTTCAACGAAGGCTACGCGGCGAGTCGCGGCGACACGCTGGTGCGGGCCGATCTCTGCGCCGAAGCGATACGGCTCGGGCGGCTGATCGTCGAGCTGATGCCTGCGGAACGCGAGGCGCACGGATTGCTCGCCCTGATGTTGCTGCATGACGCGCGAAGGGCCGCGCGGGTCGATCGCGCGGGCGATCTGATCTTGCTTGAAGAGCAGAATCGCGGGTTGTGGGACCGGGCGCGAATCGCCGAGGGCCTCGGCGAGCTGGCCGCCGCGGGCGGCGCCGACGCATCGGGTCCATACGCGATACAGGCGGCGATCGCGGCGGTGCATATGCGGGCCGCGCGCGCCGAGCATACCGAATGGCGGGCGATCGTCGCGCTCTATCGACGGCTGCGCG
>JAJXYM010000110.1 GCA_021780585.1 Deltaproteobacteria bacterium | reverse complement strand
ACAACCTCCCCGGCGTCGACCATAACGAAATCTTCTCGCTGGCCTCCTACCGGGTCTCTTTTACCCACGCGGTTCCCGGCGCCCTGATCTCGACCTGCTACATGTATCCGAAGCTGCCGTCGACGCAGAAAGAGCTCGATGACCTCCGGCACAACGTGATGGTCCATCGGGAGCCGGTCGCGGGGCTAATCACCTACGACAACAAGGGCGCGCTGATCACCGCGACCTTCAACGAACAGGGCCTCGACTACAAGGCGCTGTTCGACTCGATTCAAGCCCTGGTCCATCAGCACGAAGATTCAAACACCGTTATTTATGTGGCCGGCCAGCCGGTCATCTCCGGATGGGGTTACTACTACCTGACCGAAATCAAGGTGATTTTCGTCGCCGCGATCGCTCTGATGCTGCTCATTCTTTATTTGAGTATCGGCGAGCGCAGCAGTTGGTGGGCCCCGATCCTGACCGGTTCGTTCTCGGCCATCTGGGGCCTCGGGTTCGTCAGCCTGATGGGCTACAACTTCGACCCTGTCATGCTGGTGATTCCGTTTATCCTGACCGCGCGGGATTTAAGCCACGGAATCCAGTGGCAGGGGCGCTATTACGACGAACTGGACCGGCTCGACGACAAATTGCTCGCCTGCGCGACCACTACCGACGTGATGCTGCCGCCGGGTCTGCTGTCGATTCTGGCCGATATCGCCGGCATCATTTTCATCTCGCTGGGCGGGATTCCGGTGCTCAAGGAGATCGGCTTCGGCGGCGCGATGTGGCTGGCGGGCAGCCTCACGATGGTCTTCGTGTTCCAGCCGATCTTCATGAGCTACCTGCCGCGCCCCCGGATCCGTGAGCGCAGTTGGCTGGTAAAGCTCGAACAAGAGGAGCGCCACAGCGTTCTCCATACGTTCACGGAATGGCTGGTGCACGTTCCGGTCACGCCCGGATTTATCCGCACCGCGCTGCTCGCCGGCGGCGCCGCGTTCATCGTCTTCGGCGTGCTCTCGGGCCAGCGCGCCCAAATCGGCTACGAAACGCCCGGCACCCCGCTCTATCGTCCGGATTCCAAGGTCAACAAGGATATCGCCGAAATCGGCAAATACTTCCCCACCGACGAGGGCTGGGTTGTCCTTTCGACGCCCGATTATCCCGACCCGCAATCGAGTCTCGGCCCGTCCGTGATGCGGATGGCGGACGATATGGGCTCCTATCTGATCAGCCGGGGCGACGCCGCCGCGGTGGTTTCATTCGCCAATCTCGCGATCAAGCCGCTCAACATGATGTTCCATAACGGACATCCCAAGTATCAGGCGATTCCCGGACAGACCGAACTGGGCGGCAATCTCTGGTATATGTTCTTCGCCGGCACGGCGCCTGGCGAAATTGAGCGCTTCTTCGCCTATTCGCCCAAAATGACCAGTACCTGTATCCGCGTGCTGCTGCCCGACCATACCTATACCCGGCTGAATCGGGTGCGCGACGATATCAAGCGTTTCGTCGCCACGCGGGTCACGCCGGACCGCTCGTTGAGCAAAATCACGGTGAGCTATTTCGGCGGTGAAGCCGGCCTCTTCCTTGCCGCGAACGACGTTCTATATCAACTCGATTTCATCAACCTGACCTTCGTTCTGCTTGTCATTTTCGCTTGCTGCGCCTTTACTTTCTGGTCGTTCACGGCCGGCACGCTGTTCATTGTTTCGTGCGTGATGGCGAACTTCGGCGCCTTCGTTTACATGAACGCGCGCGGCATCGGCCTGACCATCGACACCATCCCGGTAATCTCGCTCGGTATCGGCCTCGGCGTCGATTACGGCATCTATACGGTCGCCCGGATCCGCGACGAGGTGATGGGCGGCGCGACGCTCGAAAACGCTATCACCACGGCGTTACGCCATACGGGGGCCTCGGTTTTCAGCACCTTCGCCGTGATGATCGGCGGAATCGTGCCGTGGGCGTTTTCACCGCTGATGTTCCATAACGAAATGAGCGTGCTGCTGATTTTCCTGATGGGCACGAACATGATCGCGGGCGTGCTGATTCTGCCGGCCTATATCGCCTGGCGCCGCCCGCGCTTTATCATGCGCTACGAGCAGGCGGAGGTCTCCGGGACGGCCGCAGCGGCGAACTGAACGTGCTCCAACAGCGGACGGCGCGACCCGCTGGCCGCGCCGTAGCGGGTCGCGCGGCATTGCGATAGTAGCGCTGGTGCTATATGCATATTACGTGCGCGTCTGCGCACGATGTGACTTAATTTCGCTAATGGCGGTTGGTTCGTTTTGCCCGCTCCTGTATCGATCACGCTCGATTCCATCGTCCGCGTCGCGCCGGACCAAATTTCATGCGAACTTGAGGGCGAGGCCGCGATTCTCAATCTCAAGACCGGCGCCTATTATGGACTGAATCCGGTGGGCGCGACCATATGGGGCCTGATCGAGCGACCAATTGCGGTCCGTGGCGTGCTCGAAGCGATACTGGAGCAATTCGACGTCGATCGCGACGTCTGCGAGCGTGACCTGATCGACCTGTTGCGCGAGCTGGATGAACGCGGCCTAATCGAGGTTGCCGATGGGTCCGGCGGCTAAATTCCTCAGTCTGTCGCGGCGCGATCGCGGCCTGCTGGTCGCCGCCGCGCTGACGCTGGCGCGGACCGCGATCGGACTGCGCACGATCGGGTTCGACGCGATGCGCCGCCGCGCGGCTGGGACCGTCCCTGGCCGGCACTCCCATTCATGGTGCGGACCGCCGCCGCGCCGCACGGTCGCGCCGCCGCCGGCTGACCGAATCGCATGGTCCGTGGGCGCCGCCACCCGAGTCGTGCCGGGCGGCTCCAACTGTCTCGTCCGGGCGCTGGCGACGCAGGCGATGCTCACGCGCCACGGTTATCCGTCCGAACTCAAAATTGGCGTACGCAAGGCCGATCACGATCGGATCGCGGCGCACGCATGGCTCGAATGCGCCGACGCGATCGTCGTGGGC
>JAJXYM010000141.1 GCA_021780585.1 Deltaproteobacteria bacterium | reverse complement strand
CGCCGCGCTCCAGATCGAGCAGGCCACCGGCACGCGGCCGATCAATCCGGTCGAGGTGTTGGCGCGCGCCTACGAGGCCGACGGCTTCGCCACGCCGGTCGCGCCGCCCGCCGAGGAAGAAAAATCGTGAGGCCGGTTACGCTCAAGGAGATTCTGCCGTGGCCGCAATATGAAATTATGCGTCCGCGGCTGCGTCCGCTGTTTATCGCCGAAAAGGAGCGCCGCCGACTCGCCGTCGGCGACCATCTGACGCTCCTGTTCGAGAACGGCCAGACCGTCTGGTACCAGGTCGAAGAAATGATTCGCGCCGAGCGGATCGAAGCCGAAGACGCGATTCGCCACGAAATCGACACCTACAATGAGTTGCTGCCGCGGCCCGGCGAGCTGACCGCGACCATGATGGTCGAATACGCCGATGCGCAGGAACGCGACGCCGCGCTGCGCGCGCTGGTCGGCCTCGAACGCCATCTGTGGATCGCGATCGGCGGACGACGCGAACCCGCCCGTTTCGACAGCCGGCAGTTCGCGACCGATCGGATCAGCGCGGTGCAATTCGTGCGCTTTCCGCTCGGCGGTCTCGACGCGGCGGAATTTCGCGCCCATGCCGCGGCCGGCAAAATCGCGATCGAAGCGGACCATCCGCGACTCAACGCCCGCGCCCTGATCCAGGGTCCGATCGCGCTTGCGCTCGGGCGCGATTTCAGCGACGACTAGGGCGATCCGAACCGCCGGCCAATCGGCGCGCGGCGGCTTCGGCGCGAAACCATCATGCGCACGCAAGTGGGAATCGTCGGCGCCGGACCGGCGGGCGCGATGCTCGCGCATCTGCTCGCCCGCGCCGGAGTCGATTCGGTCGTGGTCGAGGCGCGCAGCCGCGAGTACGTCCAGGAGCGGGTGCGCGCGGGCGTCCTCGAACATGGCTCCTGCGACCTGATGGACGCCGCCGGGGTCGGCGCGCGGATGCGTCGCGAGGGACTGGTCCATCACGGCATCGAACTGCGCTTCGGCGGTCGCGGCCATCGCATCGACCTGAGCGGTCTGACCGGCGGCCGCACGATCATGATCTATCCGCAGCGCGAGGTGGTCAAAGACCTGACCGACGCGCGCGTCGCGGCCGGCCTGCCGATCTTCTTCGAGGCGGATGAGGTGCGGGTGGCCGGACTCGACGGCGATCGGCCGAAAATCGACTTTCGCCATGCCGATTCGGCCTGGCGCGTGGAATGCGACTTTATCGCGGGGTGCGACGGCTTCCACGGCGTCTGCCGCGAATCGATTCCGCCCGCCGCGCTCAGGGTCTACGAACGGGTCTATCCGTTCGGATGGCTGGGGATTCTGGCCGAGGTCGCCCCTTCCTCCGACGAACTAATCTATTGCAGTCATGAACGCGGCTTCGCGCTCCATAGTATGCGCACGCCGGCGCTTACCCGGCTCTACCTGCAATGCGATCCCAACGACGCGATCGAAAACTGGCCCGACGACCGAATCTGGCGGGAGTTGCATACACGCTTCGCCGCGGCCGGCGATTGGCGCCTCGCCGAAGGGCCGATCGTGCAGAAGGGAATCACCCCGATGCGCAGCTTTGTCGTCGAACCGATGCGTTATGGGCGTCTGTTCCTGGCCGGCGACGCGGCCCATATCGTGCCGCCGACGGGCGCCAAGGGCCTCAACCTCGCGCTTGCGGATGTAAAGGTACTGGCCGCGGCGATCGCGGAATTCTATCGCTCCGGCCGGCACGACCCGCTCGATAACTATTCCAGCGCCTGCCTGCGCCGCGTCTGGAAAGTCCAGCGCTTCTCGTGGTGGATGACCTCGGTGCTGCATCGCTTCCCCGATGAAACGCCGTTTGATTGGCGGCGACAGCAGGCCGAACTCGATTACGTCACCAGTTCCAGCGCGGCGGCCGCGAGTCTCGCGGAGAATTACGTCGGCTTGCCGCTCGATTGACGCCCGGCGCGATTCGGCCGTGCTCGCGGTCGATACCAGGCGTGCGCGATGTCCCAGGTTTTGCACTTCAAACCGTGGCGCAGGTCGGAATGGGACGTTGGTGGCGCTCGCGCTACCGTTGGCGAGGCTGCGGCCGACGCCGGATTGCGATTCCCAATCCCAGCCGTTAGCATCTTTTGTGCGTAAATCCGATGGAATAACTTATTTTGGCGAGCACAATAAGGAGCGCCTGATCGATTCACACCGTTTGCCGCCAAATTGGCGGGAAGCTTGCTTGATCCCCTTGGTTGACTGTGCCCGACGGCGGATGCAGGCTCGAAGTGGTCGGTGTCGCGGCTGTCGTGTCGGGGGGGGATAAAGCGGTGAGAAAGGCGATGGCGAAGCGAGGCTGCGGCGTTGGATCGGCGCGGCAATTCGCCCGCGCGCCCGGCGCCGATCGCGTCGTAGAGGCCGACTGACGTGGAGTGGTACCTCGTTCGCACCAAACCCGGCAAGGAACGCTGGGTCCGGGACCAACTGGCGGCGGCGCTGCCCGAAGTGTTCCTGCCGCTGCTCGAGGCGCGGACGCGCCGCTGGGGCAAGCTCGCCTGGGCGATCACGCCGCTGTTCCCGTGTTATCTGTTCGCGCGGCTTGATCCGAGCCGCCATTACTTTGAGGTCAAGTATCTCCCCGGAGTGCAGGGCCTGGTCGGAGCGGGAGCCGAGCCGCTGGCCGTGCCGCCCGCGGTGATCGAGGAAATTCGCCGGCGCGGCGTCAACGGCGTGGTCAAAATCGAAGAAAGGGCGTTGGACAGCGGCGCGCACGTGCGCGTGGTCGAGGGTCCGTTCCGCGGCTTCGAGGCGATTTTCGATCGCTATCTCTCGGGCGCCGAACGGGTCGCGATTCTGCTCAACACGCTCGAAGCGACTGGCGTCCGGATCGTGCTGCCGGCCTCGGCCGTGACCAAATTCTCCTGACGCTCCATCCGCCGCCCCACTAAGCGCGCTGACACGGCGCCGTGCGGAATTCCGACCGAAACGTATAAAGGAT
>JAJXYM010000235.1 GCA_021780585.1 Deltaproteobacteria bacterium | reverse complement strand
GACGCTAGCGCGGCTGCCGTTCGACTCGCGTCTGGCCGAATGCTGCGATCGCGGCGTGATCTTTATCCGCGAATACGCCGACGCTCCACTGGCGAAAAGTTTTCACGAACTCGCGCGTCTGATCGAGCGGGCGCTGCCGTCCCGCGCCGCCGGCGAGACCGCGGCGGCGGTGTTGTAACGCGCGCGCCGAACGGAATTTCCTTCAGCTTTTGCGGGTAAGGCCCGCGTCAGGGGCGGGACGCCCGGCGATCCGCGAAGATTCGAACATCCCGGAGCCGGCCGCCGCGCCGATCCGAAAACTCGCAAAGCCCAGCGTCGTGTGGATCCGCACGCCGTCGGGTCCGGGACGCGACAGCGTCATGAAATGATCCACGCTTGCGGCGAGCGGCGCGCTGGCGTGCGCGGCGGGCGTGAGCGTCGTCGTGATTCGGCTGGGCGCCGCGGCGGGCGCTGCGGAATCGAGCTCGATTGGGCCTGGCGCGCAATCGCGCCATCCGGCGCCGGGCGTGAGGATCCGCGCCGTGCGGTGGGCGTCGCGGTCGGTCGTGACGATTTCGCAGACTTCGACCGCGGCATACGGCGCCGCGCGATCGCAGCACGCCCAGAGCGTCCGGCGCGTCTCGAAGCGCGCCGCGCCGAAGCCGGTGAGCGAGGCGCCGATGCGCGCGACCGCGTCGAGCCGGCGGCGCCGTCCGGCGATCACGATCTCGCCGACGAGTCGTCCGAACGCGGCGGACGCGCTTTCCAGGTCCGGGTCGCGATCGAATTCGAGCGTGGCCTCAAGGGTCATCGCATGATCGAGCGAGCCGCCGGCGATCGCGTTTTCGACGCTCAGGTAGGCCGCGCCGTCAGCGACGACGACGGCGGGTCCGCGAAAGGCCAAGGTTCCGCGGCCGCCGTCGAGCGCTAATCGCAGCGGTCCGAGCGTGATCGTTCCGGCGTGACGGGTTGGCCGTCCTTCGGCGGTAAACAGCGCCGCGTGGCAGCGGTCGAAGAGCGCCATAATTCGCCCGCCCGCACCGCCATCCCCGAGATCGAAGCTGGCGATTGCGCCGAGGCCGGCCGCGCGATCGTAAAATTCAACGCCGAAGCGGATTGGCGTGGAACCCGGCGCGGCGCCGTTCGCGTGCGTTTCGCCGGGAGTCGCCGCTGGCGGCGCGGCAGGCTCCGCGTGACGAATCACGACGCGGCCGCCGCGAGCGCCGTCCGTGGTTGCGGCGTCGAGCGCCGGGCCATGGCGTTGATCCGTCGCGACGGGACGAAAAGTCTCGATGATCGCGTCGAGGCCGCGCGCGCGCAGCGGACCGGGTAATCGCACCGCGACCGACATTTCGAGCTGCAGCGCGTCGATCGCGTTCGCGCGCGCCAGCGCCGCCAGCCGCTTCACCGCCGGTAGATCGCTATGGCTGTGGCGCGCGGTGAAGAGCTGCAGCAAATTTTGCCGTGCGCCGCCCGGATAGCGCATGCCGAACGTCGCGGCGATCCCGGCGTCGCGCAGGCGCGTGGCCAGCGCGCTGACGGGGCCATTGATGAATTCGTCGCTGGCGCTCACATGCGCGCCGGCCGGCGGATGGAGCTGGCCGCCGCGCTCGCGCAGGCCGAGGCCGAAATCGACGCGCGGCTCGATCACGTTCCAGCCGTGAATCAGCAGCACGATCGCGCGGCCGCGGCGATCGGCGATATGTTCCACCCGCTCGGCGATCAGGTCGAGCATCCAGGGCGCGCGCGCGGTCAACTGCGCCAGCCGGTTGCAATCGAGGTCGTTGCGATCCATCGCGGAGTTGATTAGCGCGCAGGCGTCGAGCCGGCGCGCCAGCTCGCGCGCAATGGCCGCGGTCTCGAGATCATTGACCTTGGGATGGAGCGTGGCGCGGGCCGCCGCTCCCGCGCGTCCGCCGTGCGGAGCGATCAGCAGAAGCGGCGCGGAGCCGTCGATTATTTCGAGCCAGGATTCGCGCGCGACGCCGGACGTGAGCAGCATCGCGAGCTAACGCGCGCGGCGCGCGGCGACCCGGGCCGGATGGGCGTGCAGGGCGAAGGACATCACGAAATAGTAAACGACGAAGGCGAGCGACGTGTAAAGCAGAATATCGCTATGGCCGGGCAGCATCGGCAGCATCGCAATCGTCGCCGCGCCCCATACGGCGGCGAGCGCGAGCGTCAACGGACGCATCAGCTCGGTGCGATTGGGATAAATATACTTAATCGGGATAAAGACCATCAGGGCGAGCGCGGCGGTGATCGCGGCGTTGACGGCGGGCGAAAACCCCAGACAGAAAAGATAGAGCGCGACCAGATTCCAGTACGACGGGAAACCGCGAAAGTAGTTGTCCTCGGTCTTCGCGTCGACGCGGCTGAAGCCGTAAGCGCTGGCGACCATGACGCAGCCGGCGATCGTCGCGCCCGCGATTCCCGCCGGCAGCAACCCCGCCCGCAGCATCAGGAAGGCCGGCGCCGCGACGTAATTCAAATAATCAACGATATTGTCGAGCGTGGCGCCATCGAAGGCGGGAATTCGTTCGCGCACGCGCAGCGCCCGCGCCAGCGGCCCATCACCCGAGTCGATCGCCACCGCGACCGCCATCGCGACAAACGCCCCGCGCCAGTCCGCGCGCGCCGTCCGTTCGATCGCGATCAGTCCGGCCGCCGCGCCCGACGCGGTCAGCAGATGGACGCCCCACGCGCATCCGATGAGCAATCGTCCCCTCGTCATCGGCGCGCGCGGCCTCACCCGGCTATACGGAAGGTTTTAGATGGCGCGGGCCGAAATGGCCTTCGAGTACGGTCATGAACGGACCGCACGCCCGCCGCCGTTTGACGTGGGCCATCGCCTCGTCGAGCGACATGCCGCCGTGCGCGCGCAGATAGGCGATCGCCAGGGTGGGGGCGCGATTGAGTCCGGCGTTGCAATGCAGATAGACGCGCCGCGCGTCGGCGACCAGCGCGCGCAGATCGGTCAGCGCGACCGCGAGGCGGCGCGCGACATCGTCCGCACTGCCGTCATGAATCGGCGTGCGCGCGTAAACGATTCCATGTCGCGCGGCCGTCGCCGCCAGTTCGGCGGCGTCGAGCGCGTTGATCCGCAGGTCCTCGTCGTCCTGTAAATTATGAATCGCGGTGACGCGATGCGCGTGTTTGAGCCATTCGATATCCGCGACCCGCGGATATTCGCCGACCAGCAGAAAATCGGTGATTTCGCTAACGGTCGGACGCACGTCGCCGCGCGTCGGGCGCGGCCGATCGTCGAATCTTTGGGTCCACCAGTCCATTGAGCGATCGCTCCAGTCGATTCGCGCCGGCCAACTCGTTTTGGCTTCGCCGCCGCGCACCGACGATAATAATTTAACCATTGGCGCGGCCGGCCAGAAGCGCCGCGCGCGCCCCTATTGCTGGCAGGCGGCCGAATCGCCCGCGCGCTTCCATTCGTACATCCAAATCGATCCGAGCGTCGCGGCCGCCAGCGCGACCTGCCGTTCCACCATCGGTAACTCCTGCGCCATCAGCACGCGATCGAAATAGGCTCCGCGCCGGCTGCCGGTCTCGGCCCGCGCCGCGCGGTCGGCCGCGATTACCGAATCGACCAGCGGATGGCTTGCGCGCAGTTCCGCGATCGCCGCGTCCCACGGCGACGCGATCGGCTCGAGCCGCACGTCCGGACCCGCCATCCGTTCGATCCGCCAGACGTTGTAGTCGGCCGCGCGCTCGAAACGCGCATGAACGCCGCGGTCTTCCGCGTAACCGTCGAAATGTTTGGTCGAATGGAGCGGCTGGGTCGCGTCGCCGACGTAATGCGCCAGATAGCCGGCGAGTTGAATCGCATGCGCGCAATCGCCCGATCGCCAGGCCGCGCCCAGCTCGCCCGCCGTCGCCTCGATCGTCCATGGCAGCGTGCCCGATCGTTCGAGCGTGCGGATTCCATATTCGCGCTCCATCACGCCGAGATCGGGATTGAGCGCGGCGAACGGATCGGCGCCGTAGTATTCCAGGTCGATGTAATGTTTCATCCCCTCGGCCTTGCCATAGAGCGGACGCAATACTTCGTCCGGCGCGACCGAGGCGTCGAGCAGCGCGGTCTCATTCGCCACGAGCGTCGCGCGCGGCGATCCCGCCGGCAGGGCGTCCATGGCGAGCCGCGTAATCAGCCGATGGGTGCGCGAATCCCAGGCGCGCGCCGGCGGAGCGAGCGTGAGCGCGAGGATGGCGCCCGCGATCGCGCCCAGGATTGCGCGCCGTCGGTTCACGTCCCGCCACGCACCGGCTAGCCTTTCGCACGCCGCGCCGGGCGCGGCGTGTGGCGGCGCGGGGCGGGCTCCGCGGCCGACTCGACGGCGGCTTCCACCTGCGCGAGAGTCGTTGCCGGAGCGCTCGAACGAACGCGACGCGCCAGCGCGCTTGCGTTCGCGCCGAGGCCGATCACCGCCTGATGCATCCGCTCGGCCAGCTTGCGATAGGCGCCGGCGCCTTCGCTGTCGCGCGCCAGGTTTCGCAGATCGTCGGCGCCAATCGCGCGGCCGATTCGCACCTCCACCGGACGGCGCCGCGGCACGAGTTGCCCCTTGCCCAAAACCTCATGCGTGCCGTCGATCCGAATCGGCAACACGTCGCATCCGCCATGCAGCGCCAGATAGCCGGCTCCGCTCTTGAACTCGTGAATCATGCCGTCGGGCGAGCGCGTGCCCTCGGGAAACATCAGTACGCTGCGGCCGGCGGCCAGTTCCGTCAGCGCGTCGTCGAGCGATTCGAGCTGCGCGCGTTCGCGATCGAACGGAATCAGCCGCGTGAAATTCGACGCCAGGAAGCGGCGCGCCGGCGTATTGAAGAAATAATCCTTGGCCGCCAGGACCACCAGCTCGCGCCCCATCGCGCCCAGCGCATGGCTCACGAGCGCGAAATCGAGATGGCTCGAATGGTTCGCGACTACCAGCACATTGCGATTCGCCGGAATATTTCCGCGGCCCATCACGCGCGGCGAAAGCCAGCGCTCGAAGGCCGCGTCGAAAGTGCGATGCAGCGCGCGACCGCCGAGCCGGCGCAGCATCTCCGGCAATTCGATCGTGTACGGCTTCGCGAAGCGCGCGTAGGACGGCAGCTTCGGCCGATTGCGACCCTCGCCGGCGATGCGCTGCAGCTCCTCAACGGTCGCGACGTTCGACAGCTCCTCGGCGCTGAGCTCGCGCCCGGACTTGACGGCGATATGTTCGGCCAGCTCCGCGAGCGCCAGCGAATCCAGCCCGAGGTCCTCGATCAGCCGCGTCGCCGGCGTGATTTCGATCGCGCCGCTGGCGACCTGCGCCAGCGCCTGCGCCAGCCACGGTTCGACCTCGGCGCTTGCCGAAGCCCGTTCGCGATCGTCGCTTTCGACCATCCGGCGCAGCAGCGCGACGACCTCGGCGCGTTTGACCTTGCGCGTGCGGGTGCGCGGCAGCTCCGCGTCGGTGAAGCGCAGGATGCGAATCTTCTTATGCGCGCTCAGTCCCGCGCCGACTTTTTCGAAATGCGCGCGCAGCTTGTCCTCGACGGCGCGCCGGCTCTCGCCGCGCGCATACGCCGGCACGACCAGCGCCGCGACCTGCTCGCCCTGGCCGACGCGCAGCCCGACCACCGCCATCTCCTTCAGATACGGCGAATGGCCGAACGCCTCCTCGAGTTCGTCGATATAGATATTGTTGCCGCCCGAATCGACGATGACGTCCTTCGCCCGCCCGACGATATAGAGCCGCCCCTCCTCGTCGAAACGTCCGAGGTCGCCGGTATGCAGCCAGCCGTCGCGCAGCACCTCGGCGGTCGCGGCGGAATTGCGGTAATAACCGCTCATCACGTTGGGGCCGCGCGCGATAATCTCGCCGACCCCGGCTTCGCTCTGATCCAGCCGCACCTCGACGTTCGCCAGCGGCTTGCCGACCGAACCCGGCGCCAGCGGCTCGTCCGGACGCGCCACGCTCAGCACCGGGGCCGATTCCGTCAGTCCGTAGCCTTCGAGCAGCTTGATTCCGATATCGTTGAAAAAGCGCGCGACCCGTTGCGGCAGCGCCGCGCCCCCGCTCACCGCCAGCCGCAGCCGTCCACCCAACGCGGTATGCGCCGGACGGAACATCAGCGTGCCGAGGTTCAGATGGAAATCCTCGTCGAGCCGCCGGTTCAGCTCGCGCATCCGCTCGAACGCGGCGTGCGTGAACGGTCCGCGCGCCTCGACTTCGTCCATGATCCGGCGATGCACGGCCTCCCATAGCGCCGGCACTCCGATCAGCGCGGTCGGCCGCACGTCGGCCAGCGTCCGCGCGAGGCTCGCCGCGTCCACGCCCAGCGGGTAGACGATCCGCGCCCCGCTCGCCAGCGGCAGCAGCATCCCGCAGGTGAATTCAAACGTATGATGCAGCGGCAGCAGCGACAGGACGACGTCGTCGGAGCCGAGCGCGAAGACCCGCGCCAGCATCGCGATTTCCGCCGCGAAATTGCCGTGCGTCAGCGTCACCCCCTTGGGCGCGCCGGTGGTGCCCGAGGTAAAAACGATCGAGGCGATGGACTTGCGTTCGAGCGCCGGCGGCGTCCGCGCCTTGGCGTTCAGGATGAACGGGCGGTTGAGCTCGCCCAACTCCATCTCGACGATTCCCGGCGCCGCCGCGCCGACCGCCTTGCCCAGCCGCTTCGCGCATCCGGCGGAAACCAGCGCCGCCCGCGGCTCCGCGATGCGCGCGATCGGCGGCAGCTCGTCGGCCGTAATCAGATGGTCAAGCGGCACGGCGATCGCGCCCGCATAGATAATCGCGAAATACGCGATTACCCATTCCGGCGAATTCTCCGCGATCAACAGCACCCGATCGCCCGGTTTGACGCCGCGCGCCGCCAGCAGCAGGCCCGCCCGCAAGGCGTTGTCGCGCAGCTCCCGATAGGTCATCGCGGAGCGCTGGCCCGACGGCTTGCGCGCGTCGATCGCCGGTCGGGCGCCGAAGCGCTCGGCGGCGCGATCGAGCATCTCGGCCAGCGTGCGATAGCGGAAATTTCCGCGCGGCCGCGCCCGCGTATGCAGCTCCAGTTGCGGAAAGATATGACGGCGCAGGCCCGGCAGATGAATGTTGATCCAATAATCGGCCCAGTCGATTTGCTCCGGATGGAACGGATGGGCCGCGGCGTCGGCCGCCGTCAGCGTCGCGTACAACTCGCGGATATTGCGGCCGTGAAAGGTATAAACCAGATCCTGGATATACGGCAGATAGACCGCGACCAGCGATCGCGCGAGTTCCGTGTCCGCGACCAGCCGCTCCGCCCGCTCCGCGATTTTGCGCGCCGCCGGCCGCTCGCCCAGCGCCGACCGCGCCGCCGCCGTCACGCTCTTGAGCAACGCCGGCAAGCGCCGGCTCAGCAACTCATACGTGTTGTGCGAGACGACCACCGCCTCCAGATGCGGCGCGAGCTTGCCCATCGGCCCGCCCTGGCGGCGATGCTCGCGGCGATTGCTGAGCGCGGTCAGTTCGACCAGACGGCGCATCGGCAGCGGATTCACGTCCGAAGTGCACAGTTGGTAGATCGGTTTGTGCCGCCCGCTCAGCAGCGCCGCCAGAATCGGGACCATCGCATGCGCCGCGAGGTCGACCGGAATCACGTCCAGCACCAGATCGCCGCGCGCCGGATAGAAGCGGTAGCCGCGTCCCGACAGATAGGTCAGGGGCGCGCTGGTGTTGACGCCCTGGTTCCATCCCGGAATCGGTTCGGCGAGCGCGCTTTCGATCACCGAGGGGCGCGCCACCGCGACCGCGATCCGATCGCTCGCCGCCAGCGCCAGTTGCTCGCCGAGGCTCTTGGTGTAGCTGTAAGTGTTCGGCCAGCCCCACATCCGCGCGCGCCGCCGGCCGATCTCCTTGAGCCGCTCCTCGATCCATTGTTTGCGCCGCGCTTCGATCGCGCGCTCGCGATGGTCGGCGGGGGCTTGATCGCCGTCTTCCGTCGCCGCTTCGGCGTCGGGGTCGGCCGCCGCGCGAAATTGCGCCAGCCGCGCCTGGTCGGCGGCTTCGGCCTCGACCCGCGCGATCGCCGCGGCGGCGTCGCGCAACTCGCGTCCGAGCTCGAAGTTCTTGCGGCCGTTGGGGCACCAGTCGGCGGGAATCTCGTCTTCGTAGCGATGACCGTCGGCGACGCCCGCCGCGTAACAGGTCGAGACGTGCAGCAGGGCGGCTCCGCGTTGGGCGCAAAACTCGATTACGTTGGCGACGCCGGTCGCGTTAACCTCGATCGCCTTGGCCAGCGACGCCTCGAAATTCACCAGTCCCGCGCAATGGATCACCGCGTCGATCCGCGCATGGTCGAGCGGATGCGCGCCGTCGCTCACCAGTCCCGGCGCGGAAATGTCGCCCGGCACGATCGCCACGCGCTCCTCGACGTAACGATCGAAGCGGGCGCCCAGATGCTCGCGCAGCGGTCCGAGCGCGGGAGAATCCAGAATCTCGCGGCGGAAGCGATTGTGGCTGGAGCGCCGATCGCCGCGAATCAGCAGATGCAGTTTGGCGATCTCCGGATGGCGCCGCAGGAGAATCCCGATCAACACCTTGCCGAGGAATCCGGTCGCGCCCGTAATCAGGATTTCGCGCCCGCGCAAAATTTCCTCCAGCGGCGCCATCGCGCCGCTCGCGTCGCGCGCCGGGGTCCGGCGCGGACCGCCGGAACTTCCATTCCTATTCGACATCGGCGATCACCAGCGGCGGCAGATGCAGATAGGTTATCGTCGCCGCGCGTCCGTGCTCCGACGTGGCCATCGCGATCGCCTCGTCGAGCGTGTCCGCCGCCTCCCATCCCATCCGCGCCGCCACCGCCGGCTCCTGGCATCCGGCGGCGATTACGCGCCCCACGTGCTGGCGCGCCGGCTCGCCCCAATACCACATGTAGAACGGATGCGCGCCATGGTAGGCATGGCCGTAACGATACATATGGATATAGGTCGGATTGCGCGCGAATTCCGCCTCGAAGCGCTTCTCCAGCTCGACCGAATCGTTCGTCTCGGCGAGGCATCGATGGAAAAATTCGATATAGCTCGGATGATGCTCGGGATGAAATTCGTCGCGCAGCGGATGGCAAATGATTAGCGTGCCGCCCGGTTTGATTAGCGGCTTGTTGCGATACATGTTGAACAGGTAGCCCATCCCGGTGCACTGCACGAGGACGGGATTCATGATCGAATTGACGTTGTAGGGGCAGATATAGGGTACGCCGACGATTAACACGTCGGATTGTCCCTTGACCGGCACGGCGTATTGCTGAAACACCCGCGCCAGCGCCTGCCGATGGACGGTTTCGGTCTCGCCCGCCCATACTCCCGTCATCCCGTAGGGCGCGGCGTACTGATTCATCACCTGGCGGCGCAAATCGTTCGACATCCCGCCAAGCGTCCAGCGGAAGCCCTTCAGCCGCATCCGATCCCAGTCGCTGAAGCGGTCCTCGTTCTTCTGCAGGAAATCGAGCATCCCGCCGTACATCTGGGTATTCACCGCGGTCTCGATCGAAAAAACATTGACCTCGCGATTGACTATTCGGCCCATCCGGTTGGCTGAACTATGCAAAGCCGAACGGGTCGGGTCCATGTACGAATGGCTATCGCGCAGCGTCGCGGGATTATGATGATACCGCAGGCTCTGATACGGCGCGAGTCCGACCGCGACCGACTTGTGCCCGCCGTCCATCGGCACCAGATTGATATTCAGATAGATCAGCAGGTCCGAATCCGCCGCCCGCTTCGACAGCCAGACCTCTTCGCCATGGTCGGTCTTGCCGAGCATCGCGAGCTCGGCCTTGTTCTCGCCGTCGAAATTGTACAGCCGCTCGGGCCAGAACTGCCGGAACGCCCGCTCGCCGACCATCCGGCGGATCTCCGCCTCGGTCATCCGCCGATGCAGCGCGGTGGCGACGATCAGATGCACGTCGTCAACGCCGTAATCCGCCAGCGTCTGCAGCACCGAATTGAGCAGGCGTTCGCGGATATCCGGCCGCCGCATCGGCGGCAGCGGCAGGCTGATATCGTCGATCGCGATCGTCACCCGCATGTTCGGATTGAGCTGCGCGAACAGGGGATCGGCGTTGAGCGGATGGAGCAGGGCGTAGCGGATCGCAGTGTCCGGATCGGGCAGGGCGTCGAGCGGCGGCGGCGCATAGACGACGCGCGTTCCGGCCGGCAATTTCTCGTACAGAAACTCGTCGCCGTAGGCGATCAGCCGGGGTTCCGAACGGCGGCTGAGCGTGACCACCAAATCGCGCCGCGATCCCACCTCATGCTTGAGTTCCGCCGGCTTGAGTTCCTTGAGCTTGGCTTCAGGCCGCGCCATTGAGTTTCCTCTCCAGCCATTCGCTTACCGCCTCGCGATCGATTCCCGGGAGCGCGCGCCGCTGTTCGCCCTTTTCGAAGCGGATAATCGGCCACTGCCGCGCCGCCGCCGTCGTCGCCAGCCGCCGATCCGGATTCACCGCGACGGGATGGCCGACCGTGGCCAGAAACGGCAGGTCGTAATGAGAATCCGCATAGCCCCAGCATTCCGCCAGGTCGATTCCGTTTTGCGTCGCGTACTCCGCGCACCATTCGGCCTTCGCCTCGCCCGCCATCACCGGCGCGTGCAATCGCCCGGTCGCATGGCCGCGGCTGTACACCAGCCGATTCGCCACAAAGGTCTTGATTCCGAGACGTTCAGCGAACGGCGAGACGATAAAATCGGGCGAGCCGGTCACCAACACGGGCTCCAGATTGGCCGCGCGGTTCGCTTCGATCAGTTCGGCCGCGCGCGGATAAAGATGACCGATCATCACGCGCTCGCAATATTCTTCGCCGAGCGTGAAGAGACGATCGCGCGAGACCCCCTTGAAGGTTTCGAACAGCGCGACGTTGAGCAGATAGCGATCGCGTCGCTCGGCCAGATAGAGCGCCGGCAGTTTCGCCGCGAAGCTCGCCAGATAGCCGATCCGGCCGCTCCATTCGCCAATATTGCTGAAGACGAAAATCGCCGAATGGAGCAGGTTCAGATCGATTAGGGTGCCGTCAACGTCATAAAAAGCGGCCGCGCGGCGGCTATTCGCCTTGGCGCCGCTGGTCGCGGCGGCGGCGCGGCGGCGGCCGTGCGGACGGCCGTTACGTTTGAAAACTGACATGTCAGTCTAGTTTCGGCCGAAAAATAAAGCTGGCTCCGGCCGCCTGCTCCGCGCCCGCGACCCCGTGGCTGACCGGCGCCGATGACTGTTCGCGTTCCATCTTGACCGATTCAAGCAGCTCCGGCCGCGCCACTCCGCGCAGGCCGAAGTCGAGAATTTCCTCCGCCAGGACGGCCACGTCGTCGCGCCGATTGCGCGATAGCTGTCCTACGATTTCCTTGATTCCACCAAGAATACAATAGGCGACCGCCCGCGTATCGCATCGCCGCACCAGGTTCATCTCGATCCCGAGATCGAGCGAACGCTGAATCTGGTCGGTCACCCGCTCGTAAAAGTCCACGATTTGCTCGTCAATCTCCCGATCGAAGCCGGTCGAATGGTTGAGCAGAATATCGGTTAGTTCCCGTTCGTCGAGCACGAAGTCGAGCACCCGCCGCAGATTGGCGCGCAATTGCTCGGCGGGGTTCGGCTGGTCCGAACCGATCCGCAGCCGCTGAATCCGTGAGCGCAACTCGCCCAGCGTCTGCGCCAGCAGCTCCTCGAAAATATCGCGCTTGTTCTGGAAGTAGAGATAAAAGGTGCCTCGCGCGATTCGCGCCCGCGCGATAATGTCGGCGATATTGGTGCGATGATAACCCTTGCGCGCGAAGATATGCTTCGCGTGGTGCAGCACCTGCTCGCGCCGGGCCTGTCGTTCCATCATTCCCTATCGGGCGCGACACTATCGGCGCGGGCGCCTTGAGTCAAACGTCCGCGCGCCTTTAATCAACCGGTTTTCAACAGCCGATCCGGCGTCTACGCGATCGTTTCGTCCGCCGATCCGGGCGCGCCGATCGCCCCGATATGGCAACGCCCGCGCTTCGCGCTCACCGTCTATGGCGTCGCGTCGGCGCCATGGTCGGCCTGGACGCCGTTGGGCGTCGCGCGAGTGGCGGGCGGCGGCGGCGGCGTCGGGATCGGCGGACA
>JAJXYM010000422.1 GCA_021780585.1 Deltaproteobacteria bacterium | reverse complement strand
CGACCCGTCCGACCAGCAAGGGCGATCGCGGCATCGTCACCTTCGTCCATCGCGTGCTCAATCAGAAAGGCGAGGAGGTGATGGAGTGCACGGTTGCGCGGATGCTCAAGGGACGCAATTACCAGGAGGCCTGAAGCGCGCGGCCGACTGGTCCGCGCGCGGCTCCGACCGGCCGTTCGCGCGGAATCACGATACTCGCGCGGCGTGAACGAATGCGGCCGGCGCGCGATCCATCGCGAATCGCGCGCCGGCCACGGTTGATTCCGTGGGCCTGCGCGACACCGGCCCGCCGGATCTGGTTCAGTTGCCGGTGTTCGGATCGAGGATCAGCGGCGCCGCGTTATCGCGATACGAGAACTCGAACATGTTGGCGATCGATCCCGCGATCGCGTCATAGGAGCCGTTGCCGATCCGCGGCAGACCCCAGTTGTCCTCGATAAAGCGGATGATCGAGCTCTGATCGGTCATCGTGTGATCGACGAAGTTCTGCTTCGCCCAGGGCGAAATCGCCATGAACACGAGGCGCGGCCCATAGCCGCAACGGCCCTGGATCGGATTGCCCTGATCGTCCGTCAGGGTCGGCGCGCCGTTGCCGCACTTCCCGGTTCCGGTCAGATTGTCGCCGTACTGCCCCTGATTGACTGAATTCGTCACCGCCGACGAATTGACGATCGGATTCATCTGATGATCGTACCAGCCGTCGGAATCGTCATAGTTGATAATGATCGCGGTGTTCATCCAGAACTTCGACTTTTCGAGCGCGTTGATGAAGTTGACCAGAAACGCCTGCTCGAGGACCGGGTCCGAATAGCCGGCATGCCCGTCGCCCCATCCCGGCGCCTTGACGAACGTGACCGCCGGCAGGTTGCCCGCCTGCATCGCCGCGTACAGATCCTGCAGGCCGTACTGATGGTTCGCGCCGGTGTCGGCGCTCGTGCCGTACAGCGCCGGCGACACGCTCGGCCGCGTATGGTTCAGGTTCTGGGTCGAGGCGAAATATTGGAACGGCTGGTGATGCGGAATGTAGTCCTGCATCGGACCGCCGTTGGCGGGCGTCGCCGGACTCGACCGATTGCATCCGGTGGTGCCGTTCTGATTCACCGCGTTCAGGTTGAAGCCGCCTTCGAACCATCCCCAGCTCACGCCCTTGGCGTTCAGCAGGTCGCCGATATTCGCGCCGGTCATGCTGATAGTCGTGCCGCCCGAGCAGGGGTCGCCGGCCGGATCGAGGTCGCCGACCAATGTGCCGATTCCGGTCGTTGGATTGGCCGCGACCACCTTGGGGCTGCTGCCGGTGACGATTTTCGCGCCGTAAGTGGTGCCGGCGATCAGGTTGAGCGCGCCCGGCGTCGAGGGGCCGAACGTCGTGCCGAACGAATTGTCGCTCATCGCATAGCGCTGCGCGTAGTTCCACAACGCCGTGACGGTGTTGCCGTCGAAATAGCCCATCGCGATCGCGTTGCCGTGGCCGTAATCGAAGCCGCCGCAATTTCCGGATCCGGTGGTGGCCGGGAAATTATCCATCAGGCCGAAGTCAAACGCCGACTGCTCCGCGCCGTAATTGTGGTCCTGGTCGCAAGTCGAGGCCTGACTGTGCGAGAGGCGGAACGGATTCGACCGCGCGCCATTGTAGGTGTTCGGATTCGCGGTCAGCAGCACGCCGCTCGGCTCCCCTTCGACCAGCGTGCCGAGTCCGTTGACGGTCGGCGTGCGCGGCGGGTACTTGACTGGATCAAACGTGGAGCCGTCCGTGTTCGCGGCGTACGGATAGGTCGCGAAATAGTGATCGAACGACACGTTCTCCTGAAAAATCACCACCAGATGCTGAATCGGCGTCAGCGTCTGGGGCGGTTGCGCCCACGCCGGATTCGCGACCGCCGCCGCGCCGATCGCGGCGGCTCCGGCCGTCAGCGCCGCGAATTTCCGTGCGGCTTTCCGGATCTGCCGAAGTTTCATCGTTGATTTTCTCCTCCCGGCCCGTGACACGGGCGGAACGAGCAAATCATCGACGGATTAGGCGGCGATGAAGCGCGGTTGAATTGACTTTGGCGCTTCGATTAAGAATCCGCGACGCCGGGCAATCGGGAGCCGCGCCGCCCGCGCTCTTTCGCGCTCATGGATTCTCTGGTTGAATTTTGGCTCCCCGGATGCGCCCGACGGCGCTTCCGGCTAGAATTATCAAGATGTTGCGTTTCCTGACCGCGGGCGAATCCCACGGACCCGAACTGATCGCCGTGATCGAAGGAGTTCCGGCCGGCTTCGAGATCGATCTGGCCGCGATTAACCGCGACCTCGCGCGCCGCCAGAAGGGCTACGGGCGCGGCGGCCGGATGGCGATCGAGCGCGACGAAGCGCGCGTCGTCGCGGGCGTCCGCTTCGGCCGCACGATGGGCAGTCCGGTCACGCTGATCGTCGAGAACCGCGATTTCAAGAATTGGGCGCAGCGGATGTCGGCGGATCCCGCCGATCGCGGCGCGGCCAAACTGGTGACGCGCCCGCGCCCCGGCCATGCCGACCTCGCCGGCGCGCTCAAGTACAACCTCGAAGATATTCGCGACGTGCTCGAACGCGCCTCGGCGCGCGAGACCACGATGCGTGTGGCGGCCGGATCGTTCGCCCGCCAGTTGATCGCGCCCTTCGGCGTCAAGGTGCTCGGCTACGTCGCCAGCATCGGCGCGATCGAAGCCGCGACCCCGGCGCAGATCGCGATCGACGAACTCGCGCGCGTCACCGAGGAATCGCCGGTGCGGGTCGCCGACGCCGCCGCCGAGAGCGCAATGATCGCCGAAATCGACGCCTGCAAGAAAGAAGGCGATACGCTTGGCGGCGTCGTCGAAGTGGTCGCGACGGGCCTGCCGGTCGGCCTGGGCAGCCACGTCCAATGGGACCGCAAGCTCGACGGCCGTCTCGCCCACGCGCTGCTCAGCCTGCAAGCGGTCAAGGGCGTGGAAGTGGGGATCGGCTTTCGCGCGGCGCGGCTCCGCGGCTCCGCG
>JAJXYM010000056.1 GCA_021780585.1 Deltaproteobacteria bacterium | reverse complement strand
ATCCGTTCGGCGCGGCGCGCGCCGACGCCGGGCGCGAGCACCAGCGCGCGCATCCACGAGACCGCGTCGGCGGGATTCGCGATTACGCGCAGATGCGCCAGCACGTCCTTGATATGCGCCGTCTCGATAAACTTGAAGCCGCCGCGCTTGACGAACGGCAGATCGCGCCGTTGCAGCTCCAGTTCAAGGTCGAAGGAATGGAAGCTCGAGCGGAAGAGCACCGCGATTTCGTCAAGTCCGACGCCTTCCTCGCGCAGTTCCAGGATGCGCTGGGCGACGAAGCGCGATTGCATCTGTTCGTCGCGCGCGCGCACCAGCAGCGGGCGGAATTCGCCCCGCCGCTCCGTGAACAACGCCTTCGCGTATTTCTCGGCGGCGCGCGAAATCACTTCGTTGGCGACGTCGAGGATGCCCTGCAGGGAGCGATAATTCTCTTCGAGCTTGATAATCCGCGCGTCGGGAAAGAGTTTCGGGAACTCCATGATGTTGCGGAAATCGGCGCCGCGGAAGGAATAGATCGATTGCGCGTCGTCGCCCACCGCCATCACGTTTTCATGCGTCGCGGCGAGCAGGCGGGCCAGCTCCGCCTGAATCGCGTTGGTGTCCTGGTATTCGTCGATCAGGATGTAGCGATAGGTGTCCGAGAGGCGATTTCTGATCGCCTCATGCTCGCGCATCAGGTCGGCCAGCCGATGCAACAGGTCGTCGTAATCGAGCAGCGCGCGTTCGCGTTTGTAGGCCTCGTAGGCGGCGGCGAGCGCGAGGATTTCCGTCTCATGGTCGAGCAGATGCGCGAAGTCGGCCTCGAGCTCGGCCTTCAGCTCCCGTCCCTTGTTGCGCGCCATACTGATCGCTTCCGCGATCGTGCCCTTTTTCGGAAAGCGCCGCTCCTTCGACCCGAAGCCCATCCGCGTGCGCAGCAGATTGATCACGTCCTCCATGTCCGAACGGTCCAGGATCGTGAAGCCGGGCTTGAGGCCCATCGCCGCGCCATGGCGCCTGAGCACGGTGTTGGCGAAGGAATGGAAGGTGCCGCCGGAGACCTGACCGCCGCGTTCGCCGATCAATCGTTCGACCCGCCGGAGCATCTCCTGCGCCGCCCGCCGCGTGAAGGTCAGCAGCAGAATCCCGCCCGGCGGCACACCGCTCTCGATGAGTCGTGCGACCCGGTAAATCAGCGTGCGCGTCTTGCCCGAGCCCGCGCCGGCGACCACCAGTATCGGGCCGTTGCGATGGGTCGCGGCGGCGAATTGCGCGGGGTTCAGCGCCTCGCGGTAATTGAGGCGGAAATTGCGCTCGTCGGCCGGCGCCTCGGGGAGCTTTCTGAGCTGGATTATTCGATCGGCCACCGCATCCGCGAGTCTAGCATGGCGCGGCCGCATCGCGCCCGCCCGCGGATGGCTTACGGAGCGCCCAGGCCGCCGTCGTCGGGGACGGTGCGCACGCCATAGCGCTGAATTTGCTGATACACCTGGTCGAAGGTTTCGCCGTGCACTCCCGCGCCGCTCGCGCCGCTGTATTGGTTGGCCGTGCCGAGCGCGTCGCCGCCGGCGGAAGCGTCGCCCCGCGGCCGGAGCCGCGCGATTTCCGGCTGAATCACGATATGGTCGTCGATCTCCGGGGTGGGCGCTCCGAGGTAGTCGCGCGCGCGCTTTTCCGCGTCGGATTTGCCCTTTTCGGTCGCGACGTAGCCGTACAGCACCACGCGCCGCGCGCCCGACGCGTTCGTGCCGACCTGCGCGCCGACCAGCGGCAGCAGATGGCCGCGCAGATCGGTGGTCAACGCCTCGCTGAGTTTCTGATCGACCGAAAATTCCTGCGCCGTGGCGCGCCGGGCGGCGCCGCCGAAGGTCACGATCGCCGCCACGATCGCGACGGCGATCCGCGCTGTCGCCGCGCCGCGCCAACGCTTCCCGCCGCTGTTTCGCATCGCCATCAGAGTCATTCTAATCCGGCGCCGCCCGACGCTCCATCACCCGCTGGCGCCGGCGGGAATTTACGGTGGAAGCTCACGCGCCGTATCCGTATAAATCTCCCATGCCGAGAATCGTCCTGTTGCTTTTGACCGCGACGTTGGTCGCGATCGCCGCTGGATGCGCCGAAACTCCCGTCGAACGCGCCCAGCGGATCGAGCCGATGCTGGCCGCCGCCGGCTTTCATATGCATCCCGCGGACAATCCCGCCCGCGACGCCGAATTGAAGGACGTCACGCCGCTCAAGCTGCGCTTCTACCCGCATGACGGCAAGCTCCATTACTGGTTCGCCGATCCGGTTTATTGCGATTGCCTGTATATCGGCGACGAGGCCGCGTACGACGCCTATCAGCGGATCAAGCTGCAACAGCGGATGGTTCAGCAGGAGCAGATGGCCGCGCAGATGAACGAGGACGCGGCGCAACAGGAGCAGATGAACTTCATGATGTGGCCGGCCGATCCGTTTTTCTTCTAGCTGGCCGCGCGCGCTTGATCTTGCGGCGATTGTGGCGATGATACGCGCATGGCCAAAGCGCTCGATGGCGTCGCAGTAATCGAATTTGCCTCCAACCTCGCCGCCGCGTACGCGACGATGCTGCTGGCGGAGCATGGCGCGGAAGCGGTGCGAATCGAGCGGCCGGGCGGGGATCCCGATCGCGCCACGCCGCATTTCCACGTGCTCAATCGCGGCAAACGTTCGGTAATCGCGGAGCTCGAATCGGCCGACGGCCGCGCCGCCGCCGAAGCCCTGGTGCGCCGCGCCGATCTGGTCGTGCATGGCTTCACCCCCGCCCGCGCGCGCCGTCTCGGGCTCGACGCGGATAGCCTCGCCGCGCTCAATCCGCGCGCGATCGCGCTCGAACTTCCGCCCTTTGGCAAACGCGGTCCCGACGCGGACTTCGCGGCGGACGAGGCGCTGGTCGCCGCGCTCGGCGCCATCTCCGGTTCGCAATGGGCGCGCAGCGGCAATCCCGTCCCGCTGGTCTTCCCGGCCGCGAACTATGCCGCCGGCGTGATGGGCGCGGCGGCGGCGGGCGCCGCGCTGC
>JAJXYM010000105.1 GCA_021780585.1 Deltaproteobacteria bacterium | reverse complement strand
ATGAAGCCGGGCGGAAACGTCCCGATGTCGCTGCGGGTCGAGATGCCGAAGCGGGCCGCCGAATGGGCCGCGATCGTCAAGAAACACCAGTTGACCGCCCCGGCCGATCTCAACGCTTTCGTCGGCGAATCGTTCGAATTCGCCGACTCTATCTTCTCCTTCGGCGCCGACGCCGCGCCGGTGATCGTCAGCACGATCAAGGCGCGCCAGTACGGCTTTCACGACTGTATCGACACCGAGGACATGTTCCATAAATGGTTCGCGCGGATGCAGGAAAAGCGCCTGCTGCCGCCGCGCTGAAACGGTTCGGCGCGCCGCGCGCGAACGTCGCGCTTTGATCCGCGCGGCGCGCCGACTAAGCTCGAAGGTCCGGACGCCGAAGCGTCCCGGCGATGGCGTCAAAAATCGACAAAGCCAAACCGCTCCCGGCGGGCGAAGCTGAAATCTCCGTCCACGAACGTCTCAGCGACGTTTCGCGCAACGATTGGAACGCTCTCCTCGCGCCCGACGATTCGCCCTTCCTCGATTGGGACTGGCTCGCCGCGATGGAGGAATCGAAGAGCGCGACCCGCGCGACGGGCTGGGCGCCGTGCCATCTGATACTGCGGATCGGGCCCGAGCGCCGCATCGCCGGCGCCTGCCCGCTCTATCTGAAAAGCCATAGCCAGGGCGAGTTCGTGTTCGATCACGGATGGGCCGACGCGGCGGCGCGCTCCGGCCTCAAGTACTATCCCAAGCTGCTCGCCGGCGTGCCCTTCACGCCCCATACCGGACGCCGCTTTCTCGCCGCGCCGGGCGCCGATCGGCCCACGATCGTGCGCGCGCTCGGCCGCGCGATCGTCAAGCTCTGCGAGGACAACCGGCTCTCCTCGGCGCACGTCAACTTCTGCGCGCCCGACGAGGCCGCGGCGCTGGCCGAAATCGGTTTCGCCGAACGCCTCGGCTATCAGTACCATTGGCAAAACGCCGGCTACGAATCGTTCGACGATTATCTCGCCCAGCTCAAGAGCAAGCGGCGCTATGCCGTCCGTCATGAGCGCGCGGCGCTGACCGGACAGGGAATCGAAATTCGCGCCTTCGCCGGCGACGAAATTCCCGCCGCGAGCTTCGGTCCGATGTTCAGGATATACCTCTCGACGATCGAGAAACTCTACTGGGGCCGGCAATACCTGACACGCGGCTTCTTCGATCTGATGCGCGACAACTTCCGCCGCCATCTCTGTTTCGTATGCGCCTATCGCGACGGCGATCTGATCGCCGGCACCTTCAATGTGGCCAAGGCCGGCGTGCTCTACGGCCGCTACTGGGGCGCTTTCGAAGACGTGCGCTTTCTCCATTTCAACGTCTGCTATTACGCCGCGATCGAGCATTGCATCGCGCGCGGCGATAGCCGTTTCGAGCCGGGCGCGGGCGGCGAATACAAATGGCTGCGCGGCTTCGACCCCGCGCTCACCCGCAGCATGCACTACGTCGCGCATCCGGGCCTGCGCCGCGCGGTGGGAAATTTTCTGGTTCACGAACGGCGCGAAGTCGAAGCCTGGATCGCCGAGGGCCGCGACCGCAGCCAGCTCAAGCCGCCCCCGCCCTCGAACGTCGAAACCGAATAGCTCTGGCGAGGTCATTTTGCCGGCGGGACGGACGGGAGCGCGTCGGCGGAATCCGGCTGCGCCAGTTGCCGCGGCGTTCTTTCGATCGGTCCGAGTTCGTCGATGGTGTTTTTCCCGGCCACGCCCAACTCCTTGAACTTGCGTGCGGTGACGGAGACCCGCGACTCCATCGAGCTGACCGTCTGATTGTAGCCGCGCACGGCCTTGTCGAGCGCGCCGCCCAAATCGCCCAGATGTCCCACCATCGTGGCGATTCGGTCGTGCAACTCCTGGCCCAGTTCGCTGATGCGCTGCGCGTTCTCGGCCAACTGTTCCTGACGCCAGGTATAGGCGACCGAGCGCAACACGGCCATCAGCGTGGTCGGCGTCGCCAGGATGACCTTCCGCGCCCATGCGTCTTCCATCAGCGTAGCGTCCTGCTGCAGAGCGGCGCTGAAAAACATTTCGCCCGGCAAGAACAGCACGACGAATTCCGGCGTGGGCTTGCAGGCGTCCCAATAGGCCTTGGAGCTGAGTTGTTCGACATGTTTGCTGATTTGCGCCGCGTGCTCCTTGAGTTTGAGCGTGCGCGCCGCGTCGCCCTCGGCGTCGAGCGCCTCAAGGTAGGCCTTAAGCGGGGCCTTGGAATCGACGACGACGTTCTTGCCGCCCGGCAGGCGCACCACCATATCGGGGCGCAGCCGCCCGGCTTCGGTCACAAGGTTCGCCTGTTCGTCAAAGTCGCAATGCTCGGTCATGCCGGCGATTTCCACGACGTTGCGCAATTGCACTTCGCCCCAGCGCCCGCGCACGATCGGCGTTTTCAACGCGTCGGCCAGCTTGCCGGTCTGGGCGCCGAGCATTTCGAGTTGCGTCCGAAGATTGCCCTGCGACTCGCTCCGTTCCTTTTCGATCTGCCGTAATTGATCGTCGAGTCTGGAAAGCGATTCTCGCGCCGGTTTGACCAGTTCCTCGACGGCCTTTTGGCGCGCTTCGAAATCCTTGCCCGCTACTTCGCGTTCCGCAGCGAATTTCTCCGCCGCCCGCTTCAGCAAATCGTCCGTCGTCGTGTGCAGCGCGTCGGCGGCCAGCGCTTTGAAAGTGGCCGTGAGCCGGGTTTCGGCTTCGGCCAAAAGCCGTTGCCGCTCTTCAAAATGCCTCTGCATTTCGGCTGCCCGGGCCTCCATTGCAGCTTTCTCCACCTCGGCTTTTTTGATCTCCGCACGCAACCCGGCGACTTCCTGGGCGCTCTTTTCAAGCTCCGACCGCAAACCCGCGGCTTGCGTCGAGGCGGCGGCCTCTTTCGTCAGCGCTTCGCGCAGTGGCGCTTCGAGGGCGGCCCGCGTGCGGCTCGCGGCGAGCAGCCAGCCGAACGCGGCGCCGATCGCCAATCCGAGAATTATCGCTAGGCCGGGCAACATCATCGTTTCGCCG
>JAJXYM010000207.1 GCA_021780585.1 Deltaproteobacteria bacterium | reverse complement strand
TGCGGCTTTTCGCAACGCCGTGGATTCGCTCGGGCGCGCTGCGGCGGCGGCGGGCCTGGCCGGCCGGCGGAGGGTCGCGAACGCGACTGGCGCTTCGCGATCGACGCCCCGGGTCGCGCGGGCTTGGGGGATTCGGCCGAACTATGCTGTCGGTTTTCCTTCCGTTTTCGTAAAGCGGCGATTACACGACTGTAAGGTTGACTTATCATCGCAAGGACCCAGGCGGCAATTCTCCGCTGAAATTCCTTGCATTAAGCTGAAAGCGCCAGTTTTCGAAAAGCTGGCGCCTGATTTGCCATCCATTGGCGCTAGATGCGCGAAGTTGCGAATTTGCCACAAAAACACAAGGTTGCATTGAGTCGCACGCTATCTCATTGACTCGAAATGAATGTACGAGTAAAAGTCACAGGAGAATTGAACATGTTAAATAAGGGGAGGAGAGCTATGGACAGAAAGAGATTGGCAATCACCGGCGCCCTGATTTTCGGGTGCGTCTTGGGTTTTCGGGCCGCGCCCGCCGGAGCCGTGACGCTCGGCAACGCGCTCAGCTTCGCGGCGCTCAGCGAGAGCGGTAACGTGGATATCGGCAACACCGCGCGCATCAGCACCAATTTGCTGGGCGACGTGGCGGGCGGCAACGTGACCCTGGGCAACACCTCCCTGGCCGGGCATAACGCGATCGCGACCAGTGGCGCCGTGTCGCTGGGCAATTACGCCACCGTCAAAGGCAAGTGCATCACGGCGGGCGGACCGGTCAATAAGGGCTTGGGCGCCAAGTGCGTCGGCGGCGACGACACCACCGGCACGAATCCGAATCTGGCGATCGCGGCGCAGGCCGTGACCGATATCGGCAATTTTGAGGCCGCGCTGGCGGCGCTCACGCCCGACCAGAACCTCGGAGCCGTGACACTTGCGGCCAGCAAGACCATGACGATCACGGATACGGTGGCCGGCCTGAATGTCATCGAGCTCAGCTCGCTGGCGATGGGCAATTCGTCGGTGTTGAAGCTGTCCGGCGCGCCCGGCGACGATATGGTGCTGGATATCACCGGCAATCTTAGCTTCGGCATCGGCGCGCGGGTGGTTCTGACCGGCGGCATCTCGATCAACCACGTGCTGATCAATGTTCAGGGCGTGATCTCGGCGTGGGGCAGCTCGACCGTGATGGGCACGACGCTGATCGCGCAGAACGCGGGCATCACCGGCGGCAGCGGCGCGCGGATCGACGGCGCGCTCTATGCGGACGGCGATATCGTGTTCGGACCGAACACGTCCGTGTTGTTCAATCCGTCGCTGATCGATCTGCCTGGCGTGACCCCGACGACGCTGGAGCTGGGCAAAGCGGCGGGCTTCCTGCTGGTGAGCACGGGTAGCACGGAAACGGTTGGCAACGTGCTGGTCGGCGATCCGGGCGATTTCGGCGGCTCGACCCTGACCTTCGGCAGCAATTCGAAGATCGCGGGTGACCTGGTGGCTAGCGCCAGCTCGGGCACGGCGATCAAGATTGGCAATTACACGAAGGCTTCCGGCGCCTGCATCACCGGCGGCGGCGCGATCAGCCTGGGCACCGGCGCGTCGTGCGGCAGTCAGGACACGACCGGCACGAATGCCAAGCTGGCGCTCCTTGCCGGCGCGAGCGCGGACACTAACACCTACGCGGCGGGATTGGCCGGCCTTCCGGTCACCACGGTGCTGCCGGCGATCGCGATCGCGGCGAGCCATACGCAGACGATTTCCGACTCCGTGGCCGGCCTCAACGTCTTCCAGACGCCGTCGATCACGATGGGCGGTTCGTCGACGCTGGTCATCAATGGCGCCGCGACCGATATCGTCGTGATTAACGTGGTCGGCAGCATCGCCGGACCCGGCGTGCTCAACCTGTCGGCGGGCTTCAAGATTTCGCTGACGGGCGGAATCACGGCGGACCGCGTGGTCTTCAACGTCGAGAGCAGCTCGGCGAGCCCGGCCTTTATCGGCGGCACGTCGAGCGTGTTCAATGGCACGCTGGTGGCTCCGCTGCGCGCGGGCACGATCGGCAGCGGCGCGACGATCAATGGCCAGATGATCTTTGGCGATACCGTCAGCGCTGGTCCGAACGTGACGGCGACCTACGTCCCGGTGATTCCGATCCCGGTGCCGTAGTCACGCAACCACTATCAGCTCCGTAACCAGGGGCCGCACGCGCCGCAAGGCGCGTGCGGCCCCTGCCTTTTCCGCCGACGCAATATCCTCGAATCGCGGCCACGCCGGCGTGGCCGGCATTGCTTAATCCGTCATCGCGCGAATCGACGATCCGAGCCGCGATCGGCCCGCGAAGGGCGTGGCCGATCGCGGCACTTTCGCGACGCCGCAGAGCGCTCATCGTCAGGCGGCGCGACGGTGGAAGTCAAATTATCTGGATACTCATGCAATTAGATAATGGAAAAATTTATACGCCCGCCAAAGATTAAATAGCGATAGAGTTTATTGAGCGAATAATCCGGCTTCATCACTCGCCGATTTCGTCCGGTGCGGACGCCTTATAATTAGTCCCGGATAGCCGAGGGATTCGCATGACGGCGCGATCGCGCCAAGGCTTACGGCGTGCTCAAGAGCGCGTTGCTGAATCCGCGGACCGGAGCGGTCAGGCTGACGCTCGCGCCGGCTCGCCACGAAGTCGGCGCCAGCCGCTCGCGCGGTCGCGGCCGTGGCCGGCGCGAGCACTCGACCACACGCCTTTGGTCGCGGCCGCAAGGCGGCAGCCTTAGCGAGATCCGGGCGTTTTCTCAGTCACGATCGCGGGAACCCTTCGCCGCGGCGCTCAAGGTGACATGATCGCGGCGCAATCGACGGGCGAGGTCGCCCGCGCAGGCGCGTCGGCCGAACGAAAAATCGCGCCCGAAGCGAATCAAACCGCTTCGGGCGCGAATCGATCCGATGCGTCTTCCGTGCGTCGCGTTAGCGCAGTCCGACGCCGATTAGCTTGATCGTCTGCGGCGCCTTCACGCCGTTATCCTGAATCGTCAGCGAGCCAAGCTCCCGGCCCGGCTGG